>JAZOQL010000228.1:0-5590 GCA_045656065.1 Rikenellaceae bacterium
CTGCACAGCGCAGACAACAGCCCTGCCGACGGAACCAACGTACTCCTGTTCCTGAACGGAAGCGTTGAACTGACAAGGGGCGACAAGTCGCTGAACTACTACATCACCGACGACAACTCCTATATGAACCTTCTCAATGAATCGAAACCCTGTTGGCTGTTCACAAACAGCGAAACCGACGGGGAAGGGAACTCCATTGCCATAAAATTGACGGAGATACCATATTTCAACAGGTATCTCATTTATCCCGCAAATGGATACATAATCAGAAGCCTTGATTTCGGTACGCCCGAAGAGATTTACGTCCCGAATGCGATTTATCGTCCGGGAAGCACAATCTATGACGAATTTTGGAAGGACTACATCTCTGATTTGTACGACAAGGATTCCCGCGTGATCAAGACGAAGATGCTCATAAGGGAAAAACCTTCGGTTGATTGGCTGAGACGTTTTTATTTCTTCGACAACTCCATTTGGAGAATGACTGAGATAAACGACTATGATGTGGCGAAGGACAAACTGACGGAAGTGAAGTTCGTCAGGGTTCAGGACATAAACAAGTACACATCGGTGATTCCTACAGCGGAGGGTACGCTTACCATAACTCTTTCAAACTATATGGTTGCTAATTCAGGCGGTTCAGTTCAGTATACCATCACCCTGTCCAACGGCGGTGATTGGTACATTACGTCCTATGATTTGGGAACCACCCTTACAGCCACCGCAGGTACGGGCGACTATACGGGTACTTGGACTATTCCCGCTTCTAGTTCGAAGTATGAAATCGAGAGAAGCATAGTTGTCGCTTCGGGAAATTTGAGCGCAAGGGTTTATCTCACGCAGGCTGGAATCACCCTGTACGTAAACGGACCGCTCGAGCAGGGAGAAGTTTCTTGGACGGGCGGCACAAGGACTTACAAGATTATCTCCCCAGACGCACCTTGGAGTGCGTTTACGGACTACACTTCAATCATCACCGACATCACCCCGAGTGCGGGAACCGCTACGGATGCAAGCGGAGTCACAGTCACCGCTTCGTTCTCGCAGAACGGCGATACTACGAAACGGGAAGCGTACATCTATGCGGAGATTCCCGGCGGGCTCACACAAAGGAGTTCTTCCGTCAGACAGCAGGCAAGGGAAGCGGCGGACATTTACGCAACGCCAGACTACATCGGAAACGTCCCGTATGCGGGAAGCGGATATACGATATTCGTCACTTCTTCCGAACCTTGGACGGGTTACACTTCACAGCAGAACGCAGTTTCGTTCACGCCTTCAACCGGCGCAAGCGGAACTACGGAAGTCAGCGTGACTGTTGCGGAGAACGACGGAGCGGCAAGGTTCGCACAGGTTTACTTCTACAGGGCTGGCTCGCCGGGTTCGAACCCTGCGGTGCTCACCATATCTCAGCAGCAGAACGAGGGTGCGGCTATAAATGTAGTGCCTGATGAAGTCTCCAATTTTGCGAAGGAAGGCGGTACTTTCAACGCTCTCGTCACTTCAACGAGCAATTGGAGTGCGTACCTGTACAATTCCAACTTGCTCGTATCTCCTACTATGGGTGGAAGCGGTACGACGCAGGTTACCGTTACCATATCTGACAACGACACAGGAGCCGTAAGGAACTTGAAGGCGAGGTTCTACATCGGTAGCCCGAATGCGGTTTACGACGAACTCAACGTTCAACAGGCGGCGTCTGGTTCAACTCCGACTGGTATGATAGGTGTATCTCCTAGCTCCGCAGCTATTGCTGATTCAGGCGGAAGCATAACCCTGCAGGTTACTTCAAGCGAGTCTTGGAGAGGCTATGTGAATCAGGCTTGGGCGTCCCTTTCGACAAATATAGGAGACAGTGGAACCACTATGGTTACGCTTACAATTGAACCGAACACTTCTGATGAGTCCAGACAGGTGTATGTTTCTTTCTACAGGGAAGGCTCACCTGTTTCAAGTCCTGCAACCTGTATTGTGTATCAGAACGCAAAGTCCTTCGAGAACGAATATCTCACCTTGGACATCATTTCGGGCGGTACGATTGTTTTTGGAAGCAGTAGGGAATCAACCGACTCCCGTCCTTATTACTCGTTCGATGACGGTGAAACTTGGACAAGGATGACTTCATCTGCACAAACCTTCAACGTATCCGCCGGAGACAAGATGATGCTCAAGAACAACAATCTGTATTACAGCAACTCGGTGCTGCCTTCTTCAACAGCTGAGTTTGACGTATATGGCAACATAATGACGTTGAGGTACGGAGATGACTTTGAATCGTTCCCGTCCGCTTTGACGGTTAGTTTTGCAAGTCTGTTCAACGGTACGAAAGTACATTCGGCAAAGAATCTTGTTCTTCCTTGCGAAACCCTGTCAACAGACGCCTGCTATGCCCGTATGTTCCAAGACTCGACGCTGACTGAGGCACCCCGACTCCCTGCAACCACCTTGACGAGACAGTGTTACCTGTCTATGTTCAACGGTTGCGGCAACCTGACGACAGCGCCGGAACTACCGGCTACAACGTTGGCTCAGGGTTGCTATCAGAATATGTTCTACGACTGCACAAACCTAACAACTGCTCCTGAACTTCCTGCACCGGCATTGAACGCATCAAGCTGCTACTACGCTATGTTCTATGGATGCACATCGCTGTCTTACGTAAAATGTTTGGCTACTTCTGCTTCTAGCGGTGCAACCGAATATTGGTTAGTTGGTGCATCCGCCACAGGAACATTCTACAAACCTTCCGAAGCAACTTTCTGGAGCAGGGATACAAGTGGAATACCGAGCGGATGGACTATTGTGAACGTCTGATGATCAACAACGGGCTCTGCAACAATGCGGAGCCCTAAAATTATATAAAAAATAAACACAATTTTTATATGGCTGACACTCGTAGTGCTGTTATCGAAATAAAAACCCTTGAAGCCGTACAGAACGTACAGGACTTGAAGAACAACATATCCGCTCTCAAGGCGAAGCTTGACGACGTATCAACTTCCACAGAAGAATACGCCGACATAACCAAACAGCTGTCGCAGAATCAGGCTGCGCTCCGCAACGTAATGAACGGAACGAACTCGACGTTCCAACAGAGCATAACTGCTGCGCAGGGGCTTGACTCGTCATACAATTCGCTCGTACAGCAGTTGAAGGAAGCGACGCAGGAGTGGCGTACCATACCGAAGTATTTGAGCGAGGTTGACAAGGAGCAGGGTAAGGTTAATCAGGCTTGGACTGACGCTGCATCCAAGGTGAACGAACTCCGTTCCGAACTAAAGGATATGGATGCCGATACGGGCAACTATACTAGAAATGTAGGAAACTACAAGTCGGCGCTTGATGGTTTCGGCGGTGCTATGGGAGAAGTCAAGCAGGTTGGCGGCGATATGCTCAACGGATTCCAAGCTATGTCGGGGTTGATGTCTATACTTGGGACGAACACAGGCGCACTTGACGGACTTATGAAGGGGCTTCGCAGCACTTTGGGACTCGTTCAGGGTGCCAAGGGACTTGCGGGTATGATTTCAAAGTTGAAACTTGCAACCACAGCGGAGAAGGCTAATACGACTGCGACGAGACAAAGCACAACCGCACACGCCACAAACACCGTCGCAAAGGGTGCGGAGACTACGGCGACTTGGACGCTGAAGGGAGCAATCGACGCATTGAAGGCGGCTGTAACAGGCGGCGCTTCGATTATCCTGTCTTTGGCTGTCACAGCCCTGTCAACGCTCGTAGGGTGGCTTACAAGTTCGAAGGAGGCTACTGACGACTTGTCGTTGAGCACATACGGGCTTCGAGATTCGCTTAAAGATTTGAAGGACGAGTATGATGACTTGGTTGAAGAAGACAGGCATCGTCTCGCCGTTATGAAGGCTGCAGGTGCCACTGAGGAGGAGATACACAAGAAAACAATCGAACAACTCGAAGAGCGAAAGAAAAAGGCGGCTGAGCTGGAAGAGAGTGCAAAGGATCTTGAAAGGACTTCAAGAAACGTACTGAATAATTCAAAAGAAGGCAGTGTTGCGGCTGAAGCCGCTGCGGAAGACATAAAAAAAGCCAAAGAAGACGCAGAGAAATATAGAGACGAGCAGAAGAAGATAACGGACGAAATCAGGCGTCAGAACGAGCTGTTTGAAGCAAGGCAAAACAATCCCAACAATGGCGGTTCAAGCACTCCAAAAACGAACCCAGCAATAGAAGATGCAAAGAAAATAGCATCCGAAATCGAAAGCGGCGTCAAGAAGGCTACCGAAGCCGTCCATAAGCAGGAGACTGAACTTCAGAAAATAATTCGGGAGTACGAAGAATTCAAGGAAGAGATGCAGCGGGTTCTCGATTTGATACACCTGCAGACATCTGGCTACACAGAAGAAGAGGCTATTATCAAGAACGGACTTGCAGCGGCTGAAATGCAGTACCGCAAGGACTTGGAAGCATACTATAAGAAGGATTATGAGAAAAAGGCGGCAGAAGCGGAAGAGAAGATAGCGAAAGAGAAGGGAGAAAGTTATTATTTCTCAGTTGAAACCACCAAGCAGTTAAAGGAAATTTTTGGCTTTGACGAGAGAAGGGCGAGAATTTTTGGTGTTTATGTCAACGATAAGAAAAAAGACTACGAAATAACCAAGGAAACAGTCAACTTGCTGAGACAAGAGATGAGTGCTGTTGAAGAGTTGAAGGGAAACGTAGACTTATTGTATGGTACGTTGACGCCTACTGAGATAAGGGAAAAGTTTGGAGAACCAGCCGCTACGATGCTTTTGAATTATTTCAAGAAAAGCGCCGAGTTGAAGCAAGCAGGGTACGCATACTTCGGAGCCGTTCTTGAAGCCGGAGAAGACATTGTAAACAAGAACATTGAAGAAGGCAATTTCTTCAGTGCAGAGAGGTTCGCCAAATACATCAAGACGGAAGTATTGGACAAAGTTAAGTCGGAGTTGAAACTTCCGAAAGACGTCGCAGAACTATATGTGAAAAAGTTCGACGAAGATGTTGCTAAGGCGATGCTTGAGAGCGACAGCCTTGGTGTGTTCGGGAGTTCTCTCATAGACAAGATAGTTCCGCCAGAAGAAGTCAAGAGAGCGGCTGACAATGTAAAGGAGCTCAAGGAAGAGTTGAAAGAACTTCGGGGTGAGAAGGAAGGGTTCCAAATGGACTATTCACAAAGTTGGATTTTCCCTGACAAATTGGTTCAGCAGACTGAAGAAGAGATACAGGTTCAAAAGGAACTTGCAGAGGCGGAAGAAGAACTTTTCAACCTTCGTTTGAAGAGGTTCAACCTGTTTTTCGGACAGGCTGAAAAGCTGTATGCTTCATACGGAAAGGCTACTTCAAATGTTATGGACAGCGTGGCGGACGCTTGGAACGCCGCATTGGAGGCACAGGTAAAGTCAGGCAAGAGAAGTGAAGAGTCCGCAAAGGCTTCCTTCCAATTCGTAAAGGGACTACAGATGGGTGCCGCAGTGATCAACACCGCAGGAGCCGTCGTACAGGCATTGGCTGATACGACCGTACCTTCCTACTACGTCAAGGTTGCCAACGCTGCTGCAGCCCTTGCAGCCGGTACCGCACAGATTATCAAAAT
>JAZOQL010000229.1:0-4178 GCA_045656065.1 Rikenellaceae bacterium
TGTCCATCAGGTCGGTTTTCTGACCCTTGCTCACGCCCTCGAGCAGCCATTGGTTCACCAGCGGACGAGGCTTGACTACGATTTCGATATTGACGTTTTCGCTGTCAATGAAGTGCATCAACACCTTGATATCCGAAAAATATCTTTCGTCCCAAAGACGCTTTACGGCATCAGAGAGGTGGGTACTTCCCGGTAACAAGAGTGTGTCACCACGCATCAGACCGCTGTTTGAAATCATCAGGGTTTCGTTGATGTTGTTTGATAAACCTGAGATTTTAATATCGTTGATGATATATCTTCTCTGATAGGTGTAGTCGAGTTTCTTGGTCACCTCGACTGAATCTGGTTGCTGAGCCGCTGCAAAATTCAGTACGAACAGTGCTGCAATTGTCGCAAATAATTTCCCTCCAAACGATAATGTTTTCATCGTATCCAAATATCTATTTTCAGTTTATATACTCAAATTTATACCAATCCAAAACGTCTTTTACGTTGCGCATAGCTTGACAGCGCATCGAGCCACGCCTCTCGGTCGAAATCGGGCCACAGCACCGAGGTGAAGTAGAACTCGGTATATGCAGCCTGCCACAGCAGAAAATTGCTCAATCGACACTCGCCGCTGGTTCTTATTATCAGGTCCGGAGCAGGAATCTGGCGCGTGTACAATTTTTGTTCGAACAGTTGTTCGTCAATTTGTTCTGCTCTGATTTTTCCTTCGGCAACCTCCTTTGCTAACACGCGTGCTGCGTCGACGAGTTCCTGTCTTGCGCTGTAGTTGAATGCCACAATCAGAGTCAGTTTGTCGTTGCTGGCAGTCAGTTTTTCGCAGCTCTCCATACTCAATCGAATATCTTCGTTCAGTCCGTCACGCTGACCGATGAACATCAATCTCACGCCCTGTTTGTTCAGTTCTTCACTCTCTTGTTCGAGACACTTGCAGAAGAGGTTCATCAGTCCATCAACCTCTTTTTCGGGGCGACCCCAATTTTCAGTCGAGAATGCGTATACGGTCAGGTACTCAACGCCACTTATTCGAGCCTCTTTAATCGTATTTCTCAAACTTTCAACTCCGGCAATATGGCCATTCATTCGCTCCAATCCGCGTTTCTGAGCCCAACGTCCGTTGCCGTCCATAATGACCGCAACGTGCCGGGGAATGCCCTTCCGAGCCTTCTCTACAGCACATTGTTCTTCATTGTTTCTCAAGTCGGATTCCTCACTCATTCCTATTTCCGAATCTAAAAAATCAATTTTGTGAAAACACAACAACTTGCAAATGTAGTGTTTTTTAATCAAAAAAAAGCATTTCCGAGTACGTTTTTTTAAAAACGGTCGAATATTTGCTGCTTGGACATAGTTACAGGTGGTTATCTCGCCTGTCTACGCCCCACATCATCTTATTTCTTAACGTTCGATAGAACGAATTATTTTGGAGCAGAATCAGAATAATGGATTTTTCTGCCTTTGAGATATGGAATTCACAACCATTGGGAATTGTGTAACTGCGGTTATCCAGAGTCAGAAAGTGACTTTTGTTTCTCGATTGTGGTTTTATTTTCAGGTTTACGTTATTGGGGATTACCAGCGGGCGCATTGTGAGTGTGTGCGGAGCAATGGGTGCTATGACCAGACACTCGGCATTGGGCGAAACGATTGGACCGCCGACACTCAATGAGTAAGCTGTCGAACCTGTCGGTGTTGCAAACAGCACTCCGTCGCCTCGGTACGATGCCACGAATTCTTCATTGATTGCCACTTCGACGTCAATCATATTGACTTCGCCTTTCTGGATTCCGATTTCGTTCAGCGCGTATGGGTAATCGACAAGGTGTTCCATACCCGACAATTTTAACAGCGAACGCCTTTCGAGTGTATATTTTTTGTTTTTAAGGTCAATCATAGCCTCTTCCAATCCTGCTTTAGTGACGTTAGCCAAAAAACCGAGTCTGCCGGAATTTACTCCGAGGATAGGAATGGGGCGGTCTGAAACTATTCTTACGCAATCGAGAAATGTTCCATCTCCGCCATAGCTGATGACATAATCCACACCGTTCGGGAAGTCATCTACCGAACTGTATATCTGTTGTTTGTCAATGTTGACCGTAGTCAGGCTCATTATCTGGGCTGCGAACTCCGAGTTGACAAAATATGAATCGGTATATTTGTCGAGCAACTCGACTAAGGTCAGCAATTCTTCCTGACTGTGTGATATTCTGGCCGAGCCAAAGATGGCAATTCTCATAAAAAAACTCCTTTTTTTCGGTACAATAATACTAAATTTCTGGGAAATTGGTTAACTTTGGGCTTTAAAAATTTTAAGATAGATTAACAAATTATGACAAAACTCAGTGTCAACATAAATAAAATAGCAACTCTGCGCAACGCTCGCGGAGGGGATATGCCCAATGTAGTTGAGGCTGCTATTAATTGTGAAAGATTTGGTGCTCAGGGTATTACTGTTCATCCGCGACCCGACGGCAGACATATCAGATATTCTGATGTGAGAGATTTGAAAAAGATTGTGACTACGGAATTCAACATCGAGGGATACCCGTCACAGGAGTTTATTGATTTGGTTTGCGAGGTTTGTCCTACACAGGTTACGCTTGTTCCCGACCCACCCGAAGCGCTGACTTCGAATAACGGCTGGGACACGATAAAATATGCTGACTTCCTTAAAGAGGTCGTAGCGAAGTTCAAGGCGTGTGGCATTCGCGTGTCGATTTTTGTCAATCCCGACCCCGAAATGGTTGCACACGCTATGGATTGCGGTACAGACCGTGTGGAACTCTATACCGAATCGTACGCAAGAGGTTATGATGCAGACCGCGAAGCGGCCATCGCTCCGTATGTTGCAGCAGCTGAGGAGGCTCGCCGTCAAGGTCTTGGACTCAACGCTGGTCACGACCTCAATCTCGATAATCTGCAATATTTTGCTCAGACTATTCCGTGGTTGGACGAAGTGTCGATTGGCCACGCACTGATTTGTGATGCGTTGTATCTCGGTATGGAGAATACCGTAAGAATGTATTTGAACAGATTGAAATAACGTAATTATATGTCAGGCAATCCGTTAGACAAACCGATATTCAAGAAGTTAGGAGAGGCTGCCGACAGGCTCGGAGTCGAGGCTTATGTTGTGGGTGGATATGTGAGAGACTATTTCCTGCATCGCCCCTGTACCGATATTGACGTGGTAGTGGTGGGTAGTGGAATCGAATTGGCTCAGACGATTGCCCGACAGATACGTACAAATGTTTCAGTATTCAAAAGTTTCGGCACTGCGATGTTGAGATGCGACGGCTGGGAGGTCGAGTTTGTCGGTGCGCGCAAAGAGTCATATCGCAGCGACTCGCGCAAACCGATTGTCGAAAACGGAACTCTTGAAGATGACCAGTTGCGTCGCGATTTCACCATTAATGCGATGGCGTTCTGTCTGAATGGCGACCGCTTCGGTGAACTTGTAGACCCATTTGACGGAATGGCCGATTTAGATAGGTGTATCATTCGCACGCCGTGTGACCCTGATGTCACATTCTCGGACGACCCGTTGAGAATGATTCGAGCTGTCAGATTTGCTACTCAGTTGGGTTTTCGCATTGATGATGAAACATTTGAAGCGATAACACGTAATGCTGCCCGGTTGAAGATAGTCTCAAAAGAGAGAATTGTAACCGAACTCAATAAGATTATGATGGCCGAGGTGCCGTCGATTGGGTGGGAACTCTTTGATGCTACGGGGTTGCTGGAGTATATCTTGCCGCAACTGAAGGCTCTGAAGGGTATTGAACGTCGTGCCGGCAAGGCTCATAAGGATAATTTTGTGCATACGATGCGCGTATTGGACAATCTGGCTCGCAAGTCGGATAAGTTGTGGTTGCGCTGGGGAGCACTGTTGCACGATATTGCAAAGAGTCAGACCAAGGCATTTGACCCGATTCAGGGGTGGACATTCCACGGTCACGAATTTTTGGGTTCGAAGATGGTGGCTACGATTTTCCGCCAGATGAAGTTGCCCCTGAACGAACATTTGAAATATGTACAAAAGATAGTCCTGCTGCATATGAGGCCTATTGCGCTGACGCAAGAAGAAATTACCGATTCGGCCATTAGACGACTGCTCTTTGAGGCGGGCGATGATGTTGATGATTTGATGACACTTTGTGCTGCGGATATCA
>JAZOQL010000230.1:0-2781 GCA_045656065.1 Rikenellaceae bacterium
AAGAAATTCCTAATGACGCGAGGGGAATGAGCGAGGTCGAACAACTCATACCGAATCAGCTTGAACTGAATAAGATGCTTGCTCGCAGAGCAATCTCTGCAAAGATGACGGCGTTCCCAAGAATCGCTTATGACGATACGGCAATCGCGAATCCTGAAGCGCTTGACAAGGTCGGCGCGGCTATCAAGATGAACGGCGGCAACACGCAGGCAATCGCAAGTATGATTTCCTATTTAGCCCCGCAGTCGATGAGTCCAGATGCGCAGAGTCTATGCGACGAACTGCTGAATCAGTCGAGAACACTTGCGGGCGCATCTGACGCACAACTCGGTAACATTGACCTTTCAAGGGTATCGGGAACTGCGGCACAGACTATCCGCGACCAACAGCAACTTCCGCTGAACGAACAGCAGGAGATGTATCAGGACTTCATCGAGAACGTAGCGCTTCTGTGGTTTGAACTGTGGAAAGTGTACTACCCGATGGGCATCGAGATGGACGGCATCACGGTCGAGCCTGAAGAGATAGAGAATATCCTGCCGAACGTAAGAGTCGATATAGCCGAAGATACCGCGCTGTCGAAGATGGCGGCACAGCAGGAACTCACGAATCTATTCAACAATGGCAAGCTGACATTCGCTGAATATGTTGAAGCGTATCCTGAACACTCGACAATCTCGAAGGAAGTTCTCCAGAGGATAGTCGATAACAGACAACTACAGACGCAGATGACGGGAATGCCGCCAGTAGATGAGTTTGGCAATCCGATAGACGTTCAGCTCAATCAGGGCGTTAATGTCGGCGGTATGTCGGGCGGCAGTTACCAAGCCGTTCAGGGTCAGTTAGCCGAACGACCGATAGTGGAGTGACGATATGGGCGAACTGATAACAGCAAAAGATTTGACGAGCGGCGTTAAGGGAATATCCGAGAAGCGGATGATTGCCGACTTCGAGGAATTTCTGAAGATGGTCGAGAACGGTGACTACTCGATAGTCCCGACCATATCCGCCTTTGCCGACTCTATCGGCAAGCCGAGGGGTGAGGTACACGAATGGTTTCGTCTTCACCCTACGGCATCACGGCAGATGCGCGATATGTGCGCCGATACGATAGCAAGCGGCGCGATGCTTAAAAAATATGTGCCGAACGTAACAAACTTCGCGCTGAAGAACTGGTGCGGATGGGAAGAAAACGGCACATCCAAACGTGGCAAAACGAGTAAGGAAGTCGCTGACGAAAAGAAAGCGAAAGAGAAACTCGATGCATATATGGCGGCAGAAAGACGCAAGTCTTTCAAAGTCGTTTAACAAACCACAAGCCGCCGTAAGCCCCAAGTTCCCTCCTATCGCTTGGGCAGGCGGCGCACCTAAAACAACTTAATAAGAAAGGAATTGATGAAATGGACGAGAACATCAACGAAAGCGCAGAAATTCAGGAAGTCGCTGAACCTGAAGAGGCTCTCGAAAGCGCAGAAACGCAGGAAGTCGCTGAACCTGATACCGAGTCAAGTTCCACCGAAAGCAGGGAAAGCGGAAAGACGGACGCAGACGCGAGGTTTGCCGAGATGCGTCGTACCAACGAGGCTCTTGAACGCGCCAACAAGCAGATGCGCGAGGCTCTTTCCAAATACTTCGAGGGTGAAACGGACGAGGAACTTTCCATCAATGCTCTTGCATACGCAGAACAACGTGACCCTGAAGAGTACCGCGAGGAATACGAGCGGCTCGCAGAGTTCGAGAAGATGCAGGCTGAAAATGAAGATTTAAAGGAGCAACTTCTGAACGCGCAGGCGGAACGTATGATGCGTGACGACTTGGCGGTCATTCAGGAAATTGACCCTAATGTCAAGTCGCTTGACGAAGTAGGGGATGCGTTCATCAGGATGCGTCTTGATGGTGGGCTTTCGGTAAAAGAAGCATATTACGCTTGTAAGGCAATGGAACTTAAAGAGCGCGTGCTTGCTCCCGATGCCATCGGCAAGGTATCCGATACCAAAGCCGAACGCGACTACTACACGTCTGAAGAAATCGACAATCTGACCGACGAAGAACTGGACGACCCAGCCATTTGGGAAAAGGTTATGAAGTCGATGAATAGGCTTTAAGGAAGTAGCAAGAAAGGAATAATCACAATGGCATACGATAATTTCAAAGCGAAGATTTGGTCGAAAGCAATCGACAAAGAACTCGAAAGAGCATTCGTATTCGCAGACGGCACAAATCAGCAGTACAGCGGCGAAATCAAGGGACTCGGCGATACTGTCAGAATCCTCGGCGTAGGCAAGCCGACTGTAACTGAACACTCACTCATTAACGGAGATATTACACTCTCCACACCTGAAAAGGTTTCCGACACAAGCGTTTCGCTTGTTGTCGATAAGGCGGCTTACTTCAACTATGCAGTAGGCGACATCGACGCGGCGCAGGGCGCAGGCAAGGTACTCGCAGTTCTGAACGAAGAGGCATCGCAGGAAGTGGCTAACAAGATTGACCAGCACATTGCAAATCTCGTTAACCCTGACAGCGCTACAGTCGGACTTCAACTTTACACAAAGACGCAGGTCACTAACGCTAACGTAATGGCAACGCTCGACGCGTGTCAGGCAATGCTCTACGCTAACGACGTTTCTCCGGCAACGGAAGTTGAAATGATCCTTCCACCGTGGCTCTATATGCTCTTCCGTCAGGCTTATCAGAACAAGGATACTGATAACTCCGAGTACCTGACAAACGGCAAGGTCGCCCGCTACGGCAATATGACCATCAAGATGAGCAACAACG
>JAZOQL010000231.1:0-7383 GCA_045656065.1 Rikenellaceae bacterium
GTTATTGTTCTTGATAATGTCAGACCAGATTGAGATACTTGCCACACCTGTGAGTTCTGCTGCGAGTTTAGATTTCAGCTCTGCATAGTTACCCTTGTTTTCATCGAGTGCTGCGCAGAATGAGTCGTAAGAAGCCATTACCGAGTTGTTGTACATTTCGTCTACGAAGGCATCGATGCTTGCATATCCTTCGATAGTTTGGTATACGCTCGGCAGCTCATCTTTAGCCAAACGATCCTTGATAATCTGGAACATTCTCTTTGCAATCTTGCGGTCTGTTTCCAGATTAAAGTCTTTGTACAGTTCAGCAAACTTAGCCTTGATATCTTCTACTGGGGTATTCTTCTGCAACATTGCCATTGCGTTGTATGAGAATCCGAGGATTTCCACACTTGTAGCGAATGCCTCTGCCAGGTGTTGGTAGATATTCTGTGCCTTTGCTGTCTTTTCGATGTAGTTCTTCTTAGCTTCCAGAGCCTTGCCATATTCAGCCTGACGTTCCGGAGTCTGGTTCACCCACTGTGTGAAGGCATCTTCCTGAGCACGTTTCTTGTCTGCAACCTTCAGGTTCTTCAGACCGCGAACCATACCGATTGAGTTCTTCCAATAGTTAGATGAACGAGCATATTTTGATGAGTATTGAATGCGGATTGCATCTGAAGACAACATATCTTCCATCATCAATTTTTGACGTTCGCCACGAATGTAGATACGGTTCGGGTTTTCTTGGTTCACAACGTGGTCGATTTCGTATGAAGACATATAACGGTTAGTACGTCCCGGGAAACCGATAATCATTGCAAAATCTTCTGGCTTGTAGCCCTTGAGCGACACCTTCAAGTAGTTCTTCGGAGTGTAAGGCACGTTGTCTTTTGAGTATTCTGCTGGCGAGCCGTCCGGTGCCATATAGACACGGAATACCGAGAAGTCGCCTGTGTGACGAGGCCACATCCAGTTGTCTGTTTCGCCACCAAACTTACCGATTGATGAGGGAGGTGCACCTACCATACGTACATCTTTGAAGATTTCAGAGATGAGCAACAGATATTGGTTACCGCCCAAGAAATCCTTAATAACTACGTCATAACCGTTTTTGTTATTCTTTTTGTAGTTATCAATGTAAGCATCAATATTTTTTCTGATTACCTCTGCGCGTTGTTCTTCGGTCATCTCAGCAGTAACGCCTTTGGTTACATCTGCCGTAACATCAACGATTTCCTTCATCACGCGAACGGTGAGTCCCGGAGTCGGGATTTCTTCCTCCATAGACATAGCCCAGAAACCGTTCTTCAGGTAGTCGTGCTCAACTGTACTGTGTGAACGGATTGCATCATAACCGCAGTGGTGGTTAGTCAGCAACAAACCCTTTGAAGACACAAGTTCACCTGTACAACCGTTACCGAATTGCACTACGGCGTCCTTGAGCGAACTGTTGTTCACATCGTAAATATCCTTAGCCGAGAGTTTAAAACCTTCAGCCTTCATTTGTTTGAGGTTCTGCTTGTTCAGGAATGGCAACAACCACATTCCTTCGTCAGCCATAACCGATGTCGAGAGCAACATTGCTGCTGCCGACATAATCATTGTTAATTTTCTTTTCATTTTCAGTTATTGTTTTTAAAACTTATTTCCCACAATCTACAAAGTTACAGGTAAAAACATAATAAACCAAATTTACAATCAAAAAAGATTGCGACCAATCCAATAGGCAATAATGACTATAATGGTAATTTTCAACGCCTTAGCACTAAAAAACAGGTTTCGCACACGATGTTTCAAATGGGTATTTTTTCCAAAATCGACCCAAACAGACAACAAAAAATAGGGTATCCCGACCACCAAAATAGGATTATACGAAACAGCCCGCAGGAAGTCACCCTGCAACATCGCAGCGATGGCTCGCTGTGTACCACACCCCGGACATTTGGTTCCGGTGAGCCACAGCCACCAACACCGAGGCCAATACTCAGACGGCACAAAAACGTAAAAGAGCACTGCGCCAATCAGCACCAAAAATACCACGACTGCAACAAGCAAGCGTGCATTCCGACCTCCATTCCTCAGCTGCATACCCACAAAACCGACTAACCCAGAACTCCTTGATAAACAAAGTGTTTGTGCAGCTCGGGGGCAATCTTCACCTCATCGAAAAACAATCCGAAAATAGCCGAGCCCGAACCCGACATTGATGCGTAAAAGGCTCCCGAATCGTAGAGCGATTGCTTGATTTGCGCCAATTCCGAATGTTTTGGAAAGAGCGACTGCTCGAAGTCATTGACCAGCAACTCGCGCCAAGTGCCACACTCCATAGCCACCACCTCCGAGGGCAAATGTTTCGGCACCCGAGGCGTTACTCCCGAATATGCCTCGGCAGTGCTTATTCCGACTTCTGGCTTGACTATCACGATATTAACACCCCTGAGCGAAAAGTCTATCGGAGTAAGCATATCACCACGCTCTGCGACTACCGCAGGCTGCGAATCCACAAAAAACGGCACATCACACCCCAGCCCAGATGCCAAAGAACAGAGCTGTTCATTGTCGAGCTGCAACTCAAACATCTCATTCAAGATATTCAACACCGCAGCAGCGTCTGCCGAACCGCCACCAAGCCCTGCTCCGAAGGGCACTTTTTTATGCAGATGAATTTTCACCCCGCCGATGTCAAACCGACTGCGCATAAGCTCATACGCCTTGACGCAGAGGTTCTTCGAATCGCCACAATTTACAGCAATGCC
This sequence comes from Rikenellaceae bacterium, assembly GCA_045656065.1. Taxonomy (GTDB): domain Bacteria; phylum Bacteroidota; class Bacteroidia; order Bacteroidales; family Rikenellaceae; genus CAJGBR01. Next base: position 2,739 of record JAZOQL010000231.1, read on the forward strand.
GCTCGAGGTAAACTGACACCCCGACTCTTCGGTTTTCAATATTTCAACCACGTCAGTCAAGCCCCGAACAGGATACATAACCGACTGAATATTATGGTAATTATCCTCTCTGCGGCTCAGTATCGAAAGCCCCAGATTTATTTTACACATTGGAAATGTAATCATACAAAACTATTTTCTCAACGAAAAACATTAACTTTGCAAAGTTAATCACTTAGATGTAAAAAATGAAATTCACGACCCAAGTAGAGATACCGGAACAGAAATTTTTGATTGATTATGCTACTCCGACGCTGATTGTGGGGTCGTGTTTTGCTCAAAACATCGGGACAAAACTCGCTGAAATGCACCTGCCTGTCGATATAAATCCCTGTGGCGTAGCATTCAACCCCGTCTCGATTGCAAATACATTCGACCTGATTACCGAAAAAATAGCCCTCAGTGACGAATCAATAATACAAAACGGCGAGCTATGGTGCAGTCTTTACCACTCGACACTCTTTTCGGCTACCGAACGCAGCGGGTTGCTCGATAACATCGAATCGAAACTTGTGCCGGCAAAGGCACTTTTCAAAGAGGCTAAATATCTGATTATCACGTTGGGGACTGCGTGGGTTTATAGACACAAAACGAGCAATATCATAGTGAGCAACTGCCACAAATTGCCCGAACACAATTTTGTCAGAGAGCTGCTGTCGGTCGAACAATGTGTCGAGATTTTGAGCCGAGTGTTCTCGCAAAGTGATTTTACCGATAAGCAGATTATTCTGACCGTAAGCCCTGTGCGCCACCTCAAGGATACGCTGCACGGGAACAATATAAGTAAATCGACACTGCTGTTGGCTGTAGATAAATTGGTTCAAAATATGCCCAATGTCCACTACTTTCCTGCTTATGAGATTGTTGTGGACGAGTTGCGCGACTACCGATTCTACGCCGAAGATTTAGCACACCCGTCGCAAATGGCCATAGACTACATCTGGGAAAAATTCTCGGCGTGGGCATTGGATAAAAACGCGATGCAAGTTGCCGCAGAGCTGCGCAAAATAGACTCGGCAATGGCACACCGTCCGATTAATCCCGACTCGGAACAACACTCAAAATTCAGACAACAGATGCTGGATAAGGTAGTGACCCTGCAAAAAAAATATCCTCATATAAACCTCGAACTACAACGCAACTTTTTCAATGAAAATATTTAACAACAGAATACGCTGCCCGCGTTGTGGCGAAGAGGTTAAGTTGCCTTTGGCTTGGATATTGGGTCTGGAGATGGTTTTCTATTGTTCAAAGTGTCGAAAATCGTTTCTGTTAAATTACCGATTTGGCGCAATTGCCTGGGGAATAGGACTCATCGCAGCAACACTCATTATACAGATATTGGGTCTTATCGGCTGTGGATTTGCCACTGTGCTATCGGTTATATTGTTCATTCCCACAATGACAGCACTGACACTGTTTATCCGTACAAAACTATTATTCATCAAGTACAAGAGCGAATCACCCCTTTCTGCGCAAGATACCGAGCATCAGATTCCACCAGACTCGGAATAGCTCTTTCATTCCGCGAGTAACGACATAGAGCAGAACACCGTAACCGATGAACATTGCTCCGCACTGTATAACGGCGTGGAGAGTCCACTCAAGATAGTTGCTCGGCGCAGTAGGCAACAGGCGGTCAAACAGCCCATTGAGCAGTATGAACATCAATGCTCCGCAGCCAATGTACAAGGCCATATTCTTCCAATAATCCCACACCGTGCGACCAAATCCGCGACTGAACAAGAAGTATGGTTTCCACAAAAATACCATCAAAATCATACTGACCATCGTACCAAACACTACCCCTTTCAGTCCCCACGCGAAGCCCGCAATGAGCGAAATCACAAGGTTGAGTCCAGCCTCTGTCAACGATGCCCAGACATCTTGGTAGAGTCCGAAACCCGACAAGTAGGTATCAACGGTTGCGCGAGTCAGCGTAATAAAGGTATAGACCAGCATCATCGTGAACGTAGCTCCATCAAGCAGATAATCCTCACCTACCCAGATGGTTATAAATGGTGAAGTCAATCTTGCCAACCCAAAAATAAACGTAACTCCCATCAGGTAGCGCAGAGCCATAAACTGCCAAAATACACGATAGGTCTTCTGCGAGTCACCCTCGGCAATCAAGTTGCCAACCGTCGCATTAGAGTTATTCAGCAGCGTATATACAAATTGCGCCAACTTACTCGTAATCAGAACATAGTTGCCAAATATGGTAATCCACTGCAGACTCGCAAAAAAGTATATCAGAATGTTATCTGTCTGCGAAGCTACGAATGTCGAGACATTGTGAGCGAATACCTGTTTGGCGCGCTTCATCACATCGGGGAACCTGCGCATCATATCGCGCCCCTGAGCCATATCCACCTCTAACCAGCCGTAATCGCGTTTGACCCTGCGAGTCAGAAGCCACGAATTGACCAATGCAAAGACTACCTCCCAGAACAACCACAACGGATAGCCCCAATCGGTCTTGACCAGACACACCGCCTGAATGATGAATTTCACCAGATTGCAACCGTTCAGGTAGCCCATAACAATATAGTTGCGCTGGTCGGCAGCAATCAACAACTGCTTGTAGTTCACAAAGTAACCCAGCAGCGATGAAAACAGAAATACAAAAAATGAGGCATAAATGTAGCCGTCAGCAACCTCTGCGTTTCGGAAAATGTAGGTCAGAAACAGAGATAAGACAAGTGCTGCAGCCAAAATGAACAACCCGACTTTGCGATAGAGCCAACCAAACAGAGTCATAATCTGCGACACAAGCTGACGGTCCTTATCGTAGAGCGGCTTGTAAAGAGCATAAAAAACGGCTCCGGAGATTCCCGCCTCGGCCAGCGAGAAAAACCCGAGCACGTTGGTCATCATCGTACTGAGCCCCACAAGGTCATCACCCAGATATTCAATGAATATCTTACGGGTAAATAACGTAACCAGCAGACTGATAACATATATCAGTCCGCCGATTTTGAGGTTAGTCACAGTACGTTCGAGTCTCGACATTGTCTGAACTCGCTATTTTGCGTAGTTGAATATCAAAGTTTTTTTCACATCTGCACCCAGAGAATTTGCCACAGGACACTCCTTAGCAGCCAATTCAATGATACGTTTATGTTTTTCGTCGTAATCGTGCGGCATATCCATTTCGATGCGAATTTCAGCGATGCGGCGCGGATTGGCAGCCATAATCTTGTCGATTTTCACACGTGTTCCGTCGATGTCAAAGCCGTGATTGCGAGCCGAAATGCCCATAATTGTGAGCATACAGCTTGCCAGCGCTGCGCACACCATATCGGTCGGAGAGAAATATTCGCCCTTGCCGTTATTATCAACCGGAGCGTCAGTTATAATTTTATTTCCAGATGCGACGTGAGTTGCTTCGGTGCGCAAATCACCCAAATAGATAGTTTCAATTGTAGCCATAGTTTCTAAAAATTTAAATTCATATTTGGCAAATGTAGCAATTTTTTTCGAATTCTCGTTCACCTACCCACAAAATATGCTCATTGGCGTCGAACAAAAAAAAGGAGGCTGTATAAACAACCTCCTAATCTGTGGGAGCACACGGATTCGAACCGCGGACCCTCTGCTTGTAAGGCAGATGCTCTAAACCAGCTGAGCTATACTCCCTCTCTTTTTGACGTTGCAAAGGTACAACTAATTTTTATTCCCACCAAATTTTTTGCAGAAAAAATTCAGAAAAAATAAAAAGAGTTGCCCTGAAAAAATCAGGACAACTCCACAACTATTTGATAATGAATTATTCAGCTGAAAGCAATTCAATCATCTTAATCGCAGCATCTGCTACCGGAGTGCCCGGGCCGAAGATTGCTGCTGCACCTGCCTTGTACAAAGCATCATAGTCCTGAGCCGGGATTACACCACCCACGATTACCATAATGTCTTCGCGACCAAGTTTCTTCAATTCTGCAACGATTTGCGGAACCAAAGTCAAGTGACCAGCTGCCAACGAAGAAACACCTACTACGTGAACGTCGTTTTCAACAGCTTGTTTAGCAGCTTCTTCCGGAGTCTGGAACAACGGTCCCATATCCACGTCAAAGCCGATATCTGCGTAACCTGTTGCTACAACCTTAGCACCACGGTCGTGACCGTCCTGACCAAGTTTTGCAATCATAATACGCGGTCGACGACCTTCTTTCTTAGCGAATTCTTCGGTCATCGCTTTTGCCTTAGCAAATTTTTCGTCTGATTTCACTTCTGCTGAGTAAACACCTGAGATTGAACGTATAACTGCTTTGTAGCGACCTACAATCTTTTCGCAAGCATCTGAAATTTCGCCCAATGATGCACGCAACTTAGCTGCTTCAACTGCCAATTCCAACAAGTTGCCTTCGCCTGTTTCAACACACTTAGTGATAGCTTCGAGGGCTGCTTGAACCTTAGCATTGTCGCGGTTTGCACGCAATTCTTGGAGACGTTTGATTTGAGCTTCGCGAACTGCTGTATTGTCTACTGCCAAGATATCGATCGGATCTTCTTTTTCCAAACGGTATTTGTTGATACCCACGATTGTATCGTTGCAAGAGTCAATACGAGCTTGTTTGCGAGCTGCAGCCTCTTCGATACGCATCTT
>JAZOQL010000232.1:0-28435 GCA_045656065.1 Rikenellaceae bacterium
TATTGCTTGTACCTGTTTTTCGCTGAATCCTAATAGTTGCAACTCGTTGACCGTTACTTTGTTCGGGTCGAATCGGAACAGTGTGTCTGGTCGTTTGGCTGCTGTTTTAACAGGCGCATCAACACGAACCTCCACCCGCGAGCCGAGCGACTGTCTGGATATCAGCCGTATGGCTACGATTCCGATTATGGCCGCAGCCAAAACAGCTACTGCCAGACGTTCATCTCGAGTAAACCGAAACAATGCTCCGAATATCTCCTTTACTGGTCTCATTCTGAATCGGAACCTGTGCCTCGCGAGAGTTGTCCATAATAGTTTGAGGGCGATTCGATAAACTCTCCGAGACTAAGTTTTGCCCATAGTTTATCCACCTTATCTATTGTAGCCTGGTCGGTTACCGTAGGATTGGGCCAGCGTCTGTTTGCTCCATTGAGTCCGCCGTTTTTGCGACGTGCATCGAACAGTGCCACATCGTGCTGAACGAATGCGAAATCTCGCGCAATATCCACTGCTGCTAATGTCCACCACAGCAGGTCGCAATCCGCAAGTTCGGGTATATCCGAGTCTACTACAACAATAAACTTAATCCCCCCAATGGAATTTTGTGTTAAAACAGTTTCGACGCGTTCGGCCAGTTGGGACATATTGCTGATTGAGTGGTCACACCTGAGAATCAGCGTTCTCCATTGACGGGCAAGATGCTCATCGGCACTTATTACACCATCGGGCAGCTGAAGGTGTTCGGGTATGTTCAGCTGTTCGATTTCTGTCGAAATGTCTGTTTCTGTCAGGTCGATGCAGATTTTGCCGCCGCAGCCCATCTGTTGTGCAGCGTGGTCGAGGATATCCAGCGGCCCGCGACTCAGCAGGATATTGTCGCGAGTCGAGTGGGCGAGATAGTTGGAAATCTCTGTCAGGTTATCCACTCCGACACCCTCTGGTAACATAATCAATGCCTTGTTGAACATCATCTGACCTGCGCCCCAGAGTCCTGAAGCTACCTTGAATCCCTGTCCACAGTAGTCGCGCGCGATTGTCACCAGAGCCAAGTTGTGCATTCCACCCTCGGCGGGCATCTTCATATCGACAATTTCGGGCTGCATCAGAAGTCTTATCGGAGCCAAAAAGATGCGCTCTGTGGCCAATCCCAGCAGCGCGTCTTCCTGTGGCGGAATGCCCACTAACGTAGCCGGATAGACTGCATCTTTTCGGTGAGTCAGACAAGTGACGTGCAACTTTGGGAAAAATTCCTCTAATGAATAAAATCCCGTATGGTCACCGAATGGACCTTCGTAGAATTTTTCTTCAGAGGTGTCGACATATCCTTCGATTACGAAATCGCAGTCTGCCGGAACGTGTAAATCATTTGTTACGCATTTTACGAGTTCTACGGGTTTGTTGCGAATGAATCCCGACAGAATCCACTCGTCAATACCCTCTGGCAGCGGCGCCGTAGCCGAATAGGCATACGCGGGGTCGCCGCCCAAGCATACTGCTACGGGCATACGCTCGCCGCGCTTTTTCCACGCCTCGTAGTGTTTTGCTCCTGTTTTGTGGGGGTGCCAATGCAGCGCAGTCGTGTTTTTGTCTATAATCTGCATTCGGTACATACCCACGTTTCGGGCACCCGTTTCCGGGTCTACGGTGGTCACCATTGGCAGGGTGATGAATCTTCCGCCATCGTTCTTCCAGCACTTCAGAATTGGCAGTTGTGATAAATCAACCTCGTTGCCCTTTTTGATTACCTGTTGGCACACTCCTTTGCGTTTCGAGTATTTGGGAAACCACTTCGAGGCCTCGGCTGCCAGAGGAATCATCTTGAACTTGTCGCCGAGTGTCGATTTCGGAGCAGTTGTCAGCTCCCACATTTTGTATATTCGCTTGGCAACGTCGTCAATCGAGTCGACTCTCAATACCGAGCACATTCTCCTCAGGCTGCCATACATATTAATAAGTACGGGGAATTCAGTCCCGTTATTCTCAAACAGCAGAGCTTTGCCCCCATTGGCGCTTTTCGAGACACGGTCCGTAATCTCGGATATTTCCAACTCGGGAGATACCTGTTCGGTGATTTTTACCAATTCACCACTATGTTCGAGTTGCTCGATAAATTCTCGCAATCCTTTCATTTCGTCAATTCATCTAAAGTTAATATGTTTCCACCCTCACTATTGTTGAAGATTGTCAATTCTCCGAAGCCTGACTCGGCACTGCTCTTTGACCTTGTCGGGAACGAACCGTTTTCGATGTGGTATAGAGCTACGTTGAGCAGCGGTTCTTCCGGGTTGCCCAGGGCTATGTATGGCAAATTTTGATCCTCATTCAGCTCGAAATCTGGTACAATGCCTGTCTCTTTGAAGGTCTTGTCTTCACAGTTGTATAGTCGTGCGATAATCGGATTCAGGCTCCAAGTGTCGTTTAGCAACTCTACCGAGGATTGATTTTTGCCGCGTGTAGTGCGACCGATTACGTAAACATTACTGAGATATGGAGCTGAGCATAAAATGGTTGTCTCACTTGCCGAGGCTGTTGACGAGGTCGTCAGTACGTAGAGACGTGTCAGCTCTAATTTGTTATTTATTATTGTCGTGTTTTTATGAGTCTTTAACTCCAAATTCAGTTCTTTTGAGTTTTTGATAATGTCGTTTGGTTGCTGTTTGAAAAAGACCTTTTCCAGATGTTCTTCGGGGATAATCAGGCTGCCAAGATGTTGAGCAACGGACAATCTGCCCCCGGTGTTGTATCTGAGGTCTAAAACCAAATCACTAACACCGTTATCCTTAAAGTCTTTGAACGCTTTGTACAACAATTGTTCCGAACCCTCGGTGAAAGATTTATAACATAAATATCCCACCTTTTTTGAATCTTTAGTGAGAATGGTTGACGCCCAAATCGGAGAGGCTGTGTAATTGCCTCTTGATATGTTTATTGTCGGGTCAGAATCTTTGAATGTAATCTTCTGGTTTTCGATATTGCACAATCTCAGAGATACATTATCATATTTGCTCAGTTTGTCGGTTGAGGTGATGTACGAGTCGTTAATCTTGTAGATGATGTCACCTCGCTTTATTGATGCCTTGTCGGCTGGCGAGTCGGGATATACATAGAATACAATATATAGGTATATGTTCGATATTGTGCCGTTTTGGTTCTTCAGTTGCGAGTTCATATATTTATACTCAAATCCGAAGTCCGACTCGGTGGTCGTGCCGTTCTGAGCTTTCGACCCCGAATTGTCTCTCTTTTTTATGAACGAGAAGCGGTCGCCATAGGTGTCGTTGCGTTTGTACAACAGCGATTCGAAATACTCCTCTGCGTTCTTGTTGTGATATGTCTTTTCAAACGAATTGGGTATATGCTCATTCCATAAATACCAATGCGTCATTTTCTCGTAAATCCACAAATTTTCTTTGTTATCGTAGTCCAAAGTTTTGTCGTCAGAGGGCGCAAATTCATCTTTTTTGCAAGAATGAAATAATGTTAAACAAGTTATTAAAAGTGCGTTACAGAGCGTTCTGAGCCATATTTTGTGTATCATAGTGTAAAATTGTTTGAAAAAATTTGCGATAAAATTATGAAATTAAAATAAAAATTCGTATTTTGCCGAAACAAAATTTTAATTTTTTCTCACAAATAGATATAAAATTTATGAAAACTTATCAATCAGGCGAAATCAAAAACGTGGTGCTTTTGGGTAGCTCAGGCTCTGGAAAAACCACACTTGCCGAAGCAATGGCATTCGAAGGAAAAGTGATTGAACGACGTGGAACAATTGACTCGGATTCAACTATTTCCGACTATACTGAAATCGAACACATCTACAAGCGCTCGATATACTCATCATTGTTGTTTACTGAGTTTAATGCAAGAAAACTCAACATTTTTGACACTCCGGGGTCAGACGACTTCTGTGGAGGTCTTTTCTCTGCATTTGCAGTTGCTGACTCGGGTGTGATGCTCTTCAATGCACAGAACGGTTTTGAAGTGGGTAGCGAAATCCAAGTGCGCTATGCAAGAAAATATGGCAAGCCGCTGATCGGTTTTGTTAACCAACTCGATTCAGAAAAGGCTAATTGGGAGATGACTATCGACTCAATCAGAGAAAACTCTCCGGTTAAACCCGTAGTCGTACAATTCCCCGTTAATCCGGGTCCAGGATTTGATACAATTGTCGACGTGCTGACAATGAAGATGTACAAGTTCAAAGGTGATACAGGTATTCGCGAAGAGTTTGAAATTCCTGCTGAACTGAACGACCGCGTTGAAGAATATCGTAGCATTCTGGTTGAAACTGCAGCTGAAAATGACGAAGAGTTGATGACTAAATTCTTCGATGAAGGTGTGCTGACAATCGACGAATTGCGTAAAGGTTTGGGTATCGGTGTTTCTCACCAGGGTATGATGCCTGTATTCTGTGGTTCGGGTAAGATGGATATCGGTGTTAAACGTTTGATGGAATTTGTTATCAACGTAACTCCGGCTCCGGATAAGGCTATCCCGATGAGAAATATTGATGACGAATTGGTTTGGGCAGACTCATCTGCAGAGACAGTTTTGTTCGTGTTCAAGACAGCTCTCGAACCGCACATTGGTGAAGTTTCTTACTTCCGCGTTGTGTCAGGTAAGGTTACTGAAGGTCAAGAGTTGATTAATGCAACAAACGGCAATAAGGAAAAAATCTCACAAATGTTTGTTGTTGCAGGAAAGAACCGTGTTAAGGTTACTGAGATGTGTGCAGGTGATATCGGTTGCACAGTTAAGCTGAAATCTACCAAGACCGGTGCTACATTGTCTACATCGGGCGATGTTAAGATTGCGCCGATTGTTATGCCGTCTCCACGTTATCGTTGTGCAGTTCGCGCAGTCAATTCAAGTGATGATGAAAAACTCGGCGAATTGCTCAACCGCGCTCACGCTGAAGACCCGACTATCTTGGTTGAATACTCAAAAGAATTGAAGCAGACTATTCTGCAAGGTCAGGGCGAACACCACCTCAATATCCTGAAGTGGACTTTGGCAAATGTTCATAAGGTAGACGTTGAATTCTTTGCTCCGAGAATTTCTTATCGCGAAACTATCACTAAGACTGCTCAGGCAGGCTATCGCCACAAGAAACAATCTGGTGGTGCAGGTCAATTCGGTGAAGTTCATATGGTAATTGAACCTTACACAGAAGGTATGCCCGATCCGGTTAAATACAAGATTGATGGTAAGGATTTGAATATCAATATCAAATCAAAAGAAGAGGTCGAATTGGAATGGGGCGGTAAGCTGGTGTTCTGCAGCGCTATCGTAGGTGGTTCTATCGACGCACGTTTCTTGCCGGCAATCCAAAAGGGTATTATGGAAAAGATGGAAGAGGGTCCTCTGACAGGTTCTTATGCTCGTGATATCCGCGTGGTTGTTTACGATGGTAAGATGCACCCGGTTGATTCAAACGAACTTTCGTTCAAGTTGGCTGGTAGAAATGCCTTCAAGGAAGCATTCCGCACTGCAGGTCCGAAGATTATGGAACCAATCTACAGCGTGGAAGTTCTTGTTCCGTCAGACAAGATGGGTGATGTTATGAGCGACTTGCAAAACCGCCGCGCTATCATCGAAGGTATGGGCAGCGAAAAGGGTCTTGAAAAGATTACAGCACGCGTGCCTCTGTCAGAAATGTACCGCTACTCGACAACTTTGAGCTCGTTGACAAACGGTCGTGCAACGCACACAATGAAGTTCGCTTCATACGAACAAGTTCCGTCTGATGTTCAGGATAAATTGTTGAAGGCTTACGCTGATACAGACGAAGAATAGTTACATAGTTTATCATTGAAAAAAAATCCGAAGGTGTGAGAGCCCCAGAGCTCTCCGCCTCGGATTTTGTGGATTAAAAAAGCATAGTAGTGGGTGGAGTCCGAAAAACCCGGAAATAGAGTAGGATAGTAGACTTTAAGGTATTAACAAAATGAAACTTAAATCGATTTTACTTGCAGGATTTGCAATGCTTACAGTAGCGGGTTCACTGTATGCACAGGCAGAAAATGACAAGTTGCTGACAATTCTGAAAGAGGAACTTGCTCAGCAAATGAAGGAGTTGCAAAAAGAAGAATTCCCGCCATATCATATGAATTACCGAGTAATTGATATGAGTGTAACTCAAATCTCAAGTTCGTTCGGAGCTTTGATGGGAACAGCTGAAAGTCACACAGTGCGCCTTGTTCCGCAAATCAGAGTCGGTTCGTATGAATTTGATAACTTTAAGAACCGCCATATGGGTGCGTCTCAGAATCGTCAGACAGGCGCTATGTCGTCGGCATCGCTGCCATTGAACGTCGAAGGTGGTGAAGATGCTATCCGTCAGGCAATCTGGAATGAAACAAACAATCGTTACAAATTTGCGCTGTCAGTGTTCCGTAACGACTTGGCTAACAAGAGTGTGAACGTTGCAAGTGACGATAAGGCTCCGTGTTTCTCAGACGCTGAAGTTGAAAAATATTATGAAGCTCCGCTTGCAGCAGAAAAGATGCAGGTCAACACAGAAGAGTGGATTGAAAAACTCAACAAGATTTCGGCTGTATTCAACAAGAGCAAAAAAATTCTGCAAGGTTCAGCAAATATGACCTATACCGTAGAACGTCGTTACTTCGTTGATACAGATGGTCGTGAGGTGGTGCAAAATTTGACTTACGCACGAATTATGGTCAATACTCAAACTAAGGCTGACGATGGTATGGTATTGCCGCTCTATCTCTCATACTTCGCATTTGAGCCAAAAGATCTGCCTTCGCTGGATAAGATTTTGGCAGATGCTAATGCTTTGGCTGACAAAGTGTTGGAATTGAGAGAGGCTCCGATTGTTGACCCCTACACAGGTCCTGCAATCTTGTCTGGTGCAGCTTCGGGCGTATTCTTCCACGAAATCTTCGGCCACAGAATCGAAGGTCAACGTATGAAGAGCGATCGCGACGGTCAGACCTTCAAAAAACTCGTAGGCCAATTTGTGCTGCCCTCAACAATGAATGTGTATGACGACCCGACTCTGAAATCATACAACAACGAAGAACTCAATGGTTATTACAAGTTTGATGATCAGGGTATTCGTGCAGAACGAGTTCACGTGGTCAGAGATGGTAAGCTGGAAAACTTCCTGATGACCAGAACTCCGATTGACAACTTCCCGCGCAGCAACGGTCACGCTCGTGGTATGAATGGTTTCGACCCTGTTTCTCGTCAGTCGAACCTGATTATCGAATCATCTGAAAATCTGACCGAAGCCGACCTTAGAAAACTGCTCATCGAAGAGGTTAAGAAACAAGGCAAAGAGTATGGTTTCTTCTTCAAAGAGGTGACAGGCGGTTTGACATTCACAGGCGTTGGTCAGACAAACTCGTTCAGCGTAACCCCAATCGAAGTTTACAAGGTCTTTGTAGATGGCAGACCCGATCAGTTGGTTCGTGGTGTGGATTTGATTGGTACTCCGCTTTCAATGTTCTCGAATATTATTCACGCTGGTGGCAATAGCCAGATATTCACCGGTATGTGTGGTGCAGAGTCAGGCTCGATTCCTGTGACTGCAATCTCACCGACTATCCTCGTGAATAAGGTGGAAATGCAACGTAAGGCTAAATCTCAAGAATTGCCTCCAATCCTTGAACGTCCGTAATTTGTGGTGATGAGAATATTAAAATGGAATGAAGATGAAAAAGTTTAATAGATATATGTTGGCAGCTGTTGCTATGTTTGCAGCTGTGTCGGCTTATAGCCAAACTCCTGATGACAAGGCGATTATTGACGCTATGAAACAGGAGATGATGAGAAATAAGGAAAACCTGAAATTGCCTAAGGCTCCGGCTCCTTATTTTATTTCGTATGGTTTGAATCGTTCAAGACAGTTCAACGTTACGGCTGTGTTGGGAGCTATCACCTCGACTAACGACAGACCGTGGGCAATGAATGGTACGGTGCGTCTGCAAATTGGTGATTACCACCGAAACAGCGACCCGTTCTATAATGGTCAATTTGGTAGAGTGTCAATGCCTGCAGATGCAAATGAGCAGATGATTAAGTACGGATTCTGGACATTCTCGGATGTGTTGTATAAGGCTGCAATGAAAAACTACGCAGCAAAGGTGGGCATCAGAAGAAGCAATCCACTCTCGCCGGAAGAGGAAGCTATGGACGATTTCTCGAAAATCGAACCTATCGAACGCATCGTTGAGAGAAAGGCTCCGTTTAACTACAACCACAGCGAATGGGAAAAACGCGTAGCCGAGTTGTCTTTGGTGTTCAAGGATTTCCCTGAGCTGATGAACAGCCGAGTTGCAATGAGCGGTGTCGAAATGGTTATTTACAAGACTTCGACTGAAGGTGTTGTTACAGCCATTCCATTGTCGTTGATTTCGATTTCGGCATCGGCTGTGGTTAGAGATAACAATGGATTTATGTTTGTTGATAGCTGGCAGCTGGTGGGTCAGACTCCAGACCAACTCCCGAGCCTCGAAGATATGAAAAAACAGGTTAGGAAGTTTGCTGAAGATTTGAATAATCTCCGTTCGGTTGAGCCTGTTACGGAATATTATGCAGGTCCGGTTCTCTTCGAAGATGGCGCAGCATTGGCTATCTTTACTAAGAATTTGTTGGCTCAACAAAATGCTCTCTTGGCAGGCCGTACACGAATCGACCGTCCGGCAGCTCCGACCCTCGAAGGCCGCATTGGTAAGAAGATTATCGACTCGCGTCTGACTGTGAAGAACTACAGCACATTGGCTAAGTATAACAATACCACACTGATGGGTGCTTATGAAATTGATGCTGAAGGTGTTGTTCCTGAAAAAGAGATTACGCTGGTTGAAAACGGTATTTTGCGCAAGATGCTCAATGGCCGTGTACCTACGCTGAAGAATCCGGTCTCGACAGGTAGCTCGCGATATGTACTCTCAGGCAATGAAATCGCATTCGTTACTGCTCCGGGTACAGTACACATCTCTGTTTCAAAGGGTTTGAAGCACGACAAGATGAAAAAAGAGCTCATCAAGGCTGTCAAAGAAGAGGGTCTTGAGTATGGTTACATTGTTCGCAAGAGCGCAGGTTTGGCTACAAAGATTTACCGAGTTAGCGCTAAGGACGGTTCTGAAACTCAGGTCGGAGCTTGTGCCGTAGCCGAAGTGCCGCTGTCTAAGATTAAACGTCTGTTGGCAGTATCTTCTAAAGAGAACGTTGCAAATATTGTTCTCAATCAGGCTACACTTGCGTCGGTGATTTACCCATCTGCAATTTTGGTTGATGATGTTGAAATCAACAAGACAGATGCTAAGAAATCGCCTGCTCCGTCACTCGAAATGCCGTTGAAACGTCAATAGTTTTTGTGAGTTATAATGTCAAGGCAGTCTTCCTCAGCGGGAGGCTGCCTTGTTTGTTTTCTGTCTCTTTGAGCAAAAAAAAGGACTGCACCTAAGCGGGCAGTCCTTGAAGTCTTTTTTCTACTGTATGACTATTCTTCGGTAGTTGTTAAAGGCGATGGAGCAGCATAAACTCTTGTCGCCAATTCTTTATCTAACATATACATACCGTACTTGTTGCCTTCGACAGCCTCAAGTGCAGTAATCATATCTCGAGCCGATTCCTCTTCTTCCACCTGTTCGTCGATGAACCAAACCATACGGTTTATAGATGCGAAATCGTTATCTTCTCGTGCGATGGCTGCGATGTTGTTTATCATAGCCGTAACTCGTTGTTCGTGTTCGAGAGTCTGTTTGTACATATCCAGAACTGAATTCCAAGTTGTATCTACTGCATCAATAGGTTTGAGCTCAACCTTCACGTCGCGAGAATTCAGATAGTTCATAAAGATGCGAGCGTGGTCTTGTTCCTCTTGAAACTGCACGTAGAACCAATTAGCTACGCCTTTATAACCTTTAGCCTCGGCGTCCATCGACATTGCCAGATAGAGGTATGCCGACCACATTTCGGCATTTATCTGTGCATTAATTGCATCTTTTAATTTTTGACTCATCATAGCTTTAAAAAATTAGTTAATGTTTATAAGAACGATTATATAAGTAAATATGGTATAAATACTAATAATTTTCTTTTCTTACTTCGAAGTAGCTTTGTGAGTATTTACATACGGGGCACACTTCCGGAGCCTTGTTGCCAACCACGATATGTCCACATACGCGGCATTCCCACATAACTTGTTCGCCCTTTTCGAAAACTTGTTGCATTTCCACGTTGCTCAGCAACTTGCGGTAGCGTTCTTCGTGTTGTTTTTCGATTGCAGCTACGCGGCGGAAACGTTCAGCCAATTCAGCGAAACCCTCTTCTTCTGCATCTTTTGCGAATCGGTCATACATATCTGTCCATTCGTAGTTTTCGCCTTCGGCTGCGTGCAGCAGGTTTTCAGCAGTTTTGCCGATACCGCCCAGAGCTTCAAACCACAGACGTGCGTGTTCTTGTTCGTTGCGAGCTGTTTGCAGGAAGATTGCTGCCAGCTGTTCATAGCCTTCGCGACGAGCTACCTCTGCAAAGTAGGTGTATTTATTGCGAGCCTGACTTTCACCTGCGAATGCGTCCATCAGATTTTTTTCGGTTTTTGTACCTGCATAGATGTTGTTGGCAGCCTTTTCTTCTACGATTTCTTCAAAGAATGATGCCTGTTTTTTACATTTTGGGCAAACGAAATCTGCATTCATTTCGCCTTCGTGGATATATCCACATACTTTACAACGATATTTCTTCATAATATTAAGTTTTGTTTGTGTTTATTTTGAATACAAATATACTAATTTTTTCGGGATTTAACCCTATCGAATCCAAATATTTTGTATAAAAATATCGGAGAGACTTTTTTGTTTGAGACAGTCTCTCCGATGCAGCAGAAGGAATGAATTTGTATTAGAAATTATATTGAACAAGCATATTTACACGATTAGCGCTGCGGTCGGCGTTGTTCATATTGGTGCGTTTGCCCAGCAGGTATTCGGCTCCGAGGTGGCAGTTTTCAGTCAGATTCCAGAATATATTTCCTGCGATGTATTGCCCCGTCTTGTACATATCCTCGACAAAGAAGCTATCCTTTGAGTAGACCTTTGCCTGGCTGTATGTTACCGAGCAGAACACTCGTGGCGAGAATTCCATCTTCAATCCGGCATAGCCGGCCCACGCTTTAAGCGATTGCATCTTGCCCTGTGTCGCGTCATTGGGCACCATATCCAAATCCAGCATACTCAGGTCATTGATATACGAGTTGAATCCCTTTCCGTAGGTTGCTTGCCAGAATGCAGTGAGCGATGGCGTAATGTTGGCTAAACCACTGAGTTGAACTGCCCAGCCTGTGTTTATTCTGTTTTTGTCAGCCGAGTCGTCGTGATAGTTCATATTGCGCATCAGACCAGACAATCGGATATGATTTCGGCCGTTGTTCCATTGGTATTGTCCATAGAGCACAAAGTCGGGAATACTTTGATCGAGTTCGGTGTTGTACTCGCCATAAGTAGCGGAAATTGAGGGCATTTCGGCAGATGCTGCGAGTTGCCATCTGTAGCCCAAATCGAGCGTGTAGCGTATCTGATAGTTCAGCAACTCTGAGGCTCCGTTTGGTCCTTGAAAGTCGATTGTAGGCGGCACTGCGGCAAGGTCGTTAAATGTGCTCCACGCGCGGCCTGCGGTTATACCTCGGAATGTCACGTAGGCCTGTCTGAGTTGAGGCTCTTTGCCCGACTCGCCACCAGTGAAGTTCATAGAGACAAAGGTCGTGAAATCTTTGAGAATAGGATTGTGACCCACCAGCTTGAAGAATATCTGTGATGTATTGGCCGACATCAGATACTGAGATTTGGTCAGCGGGATATCGCCTGTTCTGATTTGTGCCGGAATAAAACTGTATGCCGGAGTCTGTGGAATAATCTTGCTGAATCCGAATGATGTAGTCAGTCGTACGCTGCCGCCCATACCGAGTGCGTATTTCATCTGGCGATCGACAAAGATGAATCGCGGAGTTGACGGTTCACTGAATCGGTGGTCGATGTTTTGCATAAGTTTTTCTTCGAAAGTTTTTTGCGACTGAGCAGTGTTCGCAACCTGTGCTGAAATCGTGAGTGTCGATGCGATTGCAGCGAGTGTCAAAGTAAATCTTTTCATAAATTTTAAATGGTTATTCAACTTCAAAGTTTTGAATAACAAAGGGCAAATTTTGTGCCGCAAATCAAAAATTTGTAAATGCCGCGAGCAATGCCTATATTTGCGATAAAATAATTTCTACTATGCAATTGGTTAAGATCGAACTCGAAGATATGGAGTTCTACGCGGCACACGGGTGCTATGACCTTGAACAGAAGGTCGGAAATAGATTTATTGTTGGACTTGAGATGACCGTAGATGTCGGTACAGCTGCCCTTGAGGACGATATTACTAAGACAGTTAACTATTTGACAGTCTATGAATTGGTTGCCGAGCAGATGGCTCAGCCTTCGAGGATATTGGAGAATGTTGCTCGCCGCATTCTCGAGTCGTTGCGCAGCAACTTCCCTGAGCAATTAAAATCGGCTACGGTAAAGGTTTCGAAGTTGGCTCCGCCGCTGGGAGGTCCCTTGTCGCGAGTTAGCGTTACGATGTCGATATAGGTCGAGGCTTGATACAAAGAACAGCGCCACTTCTCTACGGAAGTGGCGCTGTTGCTATTATAGTCTTATTAGTTGCCCTGAGCTGTTGAGTCTGCCGGAGCAGCAGGTGGAGTAACCGGTGCGGGCGCTTCCATTCCGAAGAAGAAGTTATGGTCATCGGTGAATTCCGGATTGATATACACACCTCCTGATGCCTTTGAAGTCAAGAACTTACCTCTCAGGATCGTGTGTTGGCTTCGTGCGATTGAGACCGGAATGTCATCAGATGTTGACACAAGGTTGCCATACTTGTCAAACAGAATGATACTGATAGTTGTCTTTTCAGGCACTTTGTCAACGAAGATGTAGTCAAAGCCCAATGATGCTTCGAATTCGTTGATTTTGATAATCGTCGATTCGAATTCATATTTGTGAGCATTGATGTGGTCATCGGTAAGCATTGAGTATTCGTCCTGCATAAAGCCTGAATATCTAATCTTGATTCTGTAATCGTTGATGTCCACTTTTGAATCACCCTTCGAGTCACCTTTCGAACCTGTCACTCTATACTTTGCAACTTTTTCCTCTTTTTCAATGAACTCTTGGATATCGGTAGTTACCAATTCAAACTTACCCACAGGTCTGCTCATTTCGATTTCAAACACTTCGGGTTCTTTAGTTTTGGTTACAGACGATTCGACAAATATCTCTTTGAATCCGCGGAATGCGTCACGATAGTCGGTGTTTGCAACGTGATTTTTGAGTCGGATTTTCGAGAAGTCACTTGCATCATAGTAATCGCTCTCTGTGCTACCTTCGGGTACGATGTCCGACCACACCATAAATTTGTAGTTTCCGGGAGCGATGCTCAGCAATGTTTCAAAGTCGTAACCATCAGATGCTCTATCTACGAACACCTGTTCAAACGAGTGGCTCTTCGACACGTTGCCGTTTTCTGATATTGGGTATGCGCGAATGATATATCTCATATCGCGTCCGGTCGGGAACAATCCATCGGCACGTGTGTCATAATCCTCGCCGACAACATTCATCTGAGTTGCGTATTTCAGTTTCAGCTTGATGTCTATGAATTTCAGAGGTTCAGGCCATTCGTGCACATTACACCCCGACGTAACCACCACTACAGCAGCTACAAATAGCTTAAGTATTTTACACCAAAAAGTTTTCATTACTTGCCTCCTTTTTTCAAATCAAACGTGTACGACAATGTTACAGCGGCATTATCAACACCTATGAAAGTTTTCTTTTCAGACTTAACCAATTCGCCATTATGTTCGTTGCGGAACTTGTCGTAGTTCAAATCATACATTCCGCCTCCGAGCGAGAATTCCAATTTCCAGCGTTTTCTTTCGCCCAGCGGTTTTCTGTAACCCACGCTCATACCGCCACCCATTGTTGGGTTTTCGCGTCTGTGGTCTTGGATTCGCCAGTCACCGCCCCACGCCACATTATAGTATGCAAAGCCGAAGTGCGAACCTACAAACCAACCGTCGTTTTTCTTCGAGAACCAATATCTCACTTCAGGCTGTACTGCAAATGTTCTGAGCTTGAGGTCTGAAGTGAAGTAATTCCACGCAGAATAATAAATTGGTAATGTGAAAGATAAATGTTTTGTTATGTCAACTTCAACTGCAAAATTGGCTACGCCCAGCGCAAGGGCAAGTGCATTGGTCTTGATGTAGAGATGTGGCATCCATTCGGGCTCTTTTTTCTCGATTTTGATAGGTTGCGAGAATTCAATTTTGCTCTTTTCCGGCTCGATACGGATGTTAACCAATTTCGGAGAATAGCCCATTTCAGGGATATTTATTCGGCAGGTGATGATAATGGCGAATGCATTTCTCAGGTCTGAGAAGTAGGTTTTATCCAAAATCTCCCAAACTCGACCTTCGTCCAGCACTTTGAGTTTTTCCACACGTTCGTCAATCTGAGTACCTTCGCGGAAGTTCACCAATTTAGGTGACTCGTTAATGATTGCCAACACTTCGTTTTTGAACTGAATGTCAGATTTTTGGATTGCCTCTTTAAATTCAGCCCACGGGATATACGAATCATTGCGGACGATAATGCTGTCCGGAATTTCGATTTGTTTTCTCACGATTCGTTCTACAGCCGAGAGACGTTCTCTTGCCAGACGGTGGTTCAATTCATAACTACCTTCAGGTGAGGCCGAACCACAGAACTGAACTTCAACAACCTCTGCGGTGCTGTCATTGCGCACCTCTTCCAACAACGACACGATTTCCTGTATTTTCTGACCATTGTTATTGAACTCGGGATCTACCACAACACTTCCTTCTCTAAAGCCGAGTCGGATTCTAATTTCAGGATTCTGGGCTTGAACTTCAATTATCCCCAACGTGAAGATAATCAGTAATATGTGTGCGAATCTTTTCATCTTATCAGTTTAATTGTGTTACCACAAATAGTATATGGCTCTCTGTTAATAGTTGCCAATAATATTTGTTTTGCAGTTTGATTCAAATTTAATTTTTTGCAGCGTAATGGTCGAACTGTTCCCTCCATTGGTCAGAACTAACTCGCTGGAGTATTCATCACCCGTCGGGTTTGCGAACAGATACATCATTGCAAGGTGTTTGTATTCAACACCATTTACGGTCAATTTTTCACTATTCTTTGCTTGGTCGAACGTAACGGTCACGTCTTGGTAGTTTTCGTCGTCGAACGTGCCTTCCAAAGTGTTGAACGTAGTAGGGATTTGTGTCAATTTAACCTGAGCCTTTCCGAACGTATTGTTGCTCAATATGTTCATTTGAGCCAGAGGTCTTGACAATTCGACATTCAGGCTCTTGCTGCCATCGACAATTACATCCTGCATAGTTGCGTAGAAGGCATCGTATTTCTCCATTGCCACAACTTCGGTCTCTTCGGTCGGGAATATCATCTTCACTGCCGACAAATCTCTGAGGTCGTATGCTGGACTACCTTTCCACTGAGCCCAGAATATGATGTCGTATGATTGACCCTTTGCCAACGACAGACGTGCATTGCCGCCACTTTCAACCGACATCGGGAATTCGCCTCTGACCTTTTCGCCAGTTACAGACCTAGCCTCGACATACAGAGTGTTTATGATGCTGCCTGTTCCGACCGAGCGAGTGAAATTTTTGTTTGGAACTTCAACTCGAAAGTTTACTTCGGTATATTCAACAGAGTCTCTTTCACTATTGTTACAAGCACAAAACGACGCAAGTAAAATAATGAAAGTTAAATATTTAAGGAATTTCATATCTCCTCCTTTGTTAAGTTTAAATACAATTAACCAACTGCAAAGATATTAATAATATTTTGAATATCGTGCACATATATCACAATATTCAACAATTATTTCCTATCTTGTTGATAGTGTCCCATTTCCAGAGCCATACGAATGACGTTCACTGCCGATGAGTCGCCTATGTGGTCGCAATCGACGATGATGTTGGCTCGAGAGTAGAATGGCTCTCGAATTGCTAACGTATTTTCTATGAATTCGCTGATTTGCTGCGGATTTTTGTTCTGAATCAGCGGTCTCGAGTGCTGCCCTGCGATGAGTCGGCGCAGCAACTCCTGGCGAGTCCGTTTCAGATAGACCACAATCCCCGATTTTAGCATCAGCTCCAAATTATCCTGATTGCACGCTGTCCCGCCGCCTGTTGCGATGATTGCGTTTACAGTCTCTTCGCTGGCGAGTTCGTGCAGAAATTCTTGTTCGAGTCTCCTGAAGTGCGATTCTCCGTATCGGGAAAATATTTCGTTTATGCTGAGGCCTTGACGTGCTGAGAGTTGTTTGTCCATATCAATGAATTGACAACTCAAATTTCTTGCCAGAATCTTCCCGATGGTGCTTTTTCCACACCCCATAAAGCCAACCAGATAGACCTTCATTGTTTAGAACAACTCTTGTTGAACCATATCGTGTTCTTCTTCTGCCATTTCATTAGCGGCAATCTCGTCGCTGGCAACTATCTCCTGATGTTCGTCTTCGGGCAGCTCCTTGACCAGCGGCTCGACAAAGCGAATCGACGTAGTCTCATACATAGTGACGCGTTTGCCTTTGGCCTTGACTCCTTTGACACCGATGAACTCCTCAACGTCAATCAGTTCGGTCGGACGTGTCGAGTATTTTCCGCCATAGACAACCTCCAACTGCGGGAATCTGTCGTCATTGAACTCGACCATATATGAATTGGGATTTTCGTCAATAAAGCAGACGAGCTTATCCGACAATTCGC
The DNA here is from genome assembly GCA_045656065.1 of Rikenellaceae bacterium. Lineage (GTDB taxonomy): Bacteria > Bacteroidota > Bacteroidia > Bacteroidales > Rikenellaceae > CAJGBR01. The sequence goes on from JAZOQL010000232.1 coordinate 16,841, forward strand.
AAATGAATCGCTTAACATAGAAGTAGTCCTGTTCCGCATCAAAGTATGTCACCGAGTAGACTGTGCCCGGAGTATGGCGTCTGATGATGAGCATATCTTCCGGGAAGTGTTGACTCTGGTCGAATCCGGTTGTGTAGTAACGACCCGATTTTGTTACAATCAGAATCTTGTCATTGCCCTTGAATTCGCCCAGCAACTCTCCGCGACCATCGGTGTTGAGTCGTCGGATATCGGGGTCGAACCAGATGTTCATACCACCTAATGTCGATACGCCCGCCTCTTTGACCTGTACCTTGTGGATTCCATATCTCGAGAAGAGGTTGCCCTGACTCTGACGTCCCTTGATTGCCAGGGTCGAGAAGTCGAGGTCGACGATAACCTTCTTGAGTCGGGGACGGGGTTTGAAGTAGACCTTCAGAACTTCGGCTTCGCCGTTGTGGTTCACGCTCATATAGAGTATCTCCGAGTGGGGAGTACCCTTTGTGATGTCGTAGACTTTATCGCGGGTAATGCCCTTGATTGCACAACGCTTAACCATAATCGAGCCATTTTTGCCATCTCGATAGAGCAGGTTATAGATTGTGCGGTCGTCGTTTTTCTTGAATATACCTATATAGTAGATGTCCTTGGCAAAATATGCCTTGCTTGAAACTTTGGTAATGATATACTCGCCGCCCTTTGTGAATGCGATTACTTCGTCAATATCCGAGCAGTCGCACACAAACTCGGCATTCTCCATCTGTTTCATCTGTGGGCCTATTCCGAAGAATCCCTCTTTTCGGTCGACGTAGAGTTTGGCATTTGCCACTACGACCTTCGCTGCCTCAATCGTATCGAACGAGCGCAACTCGGTCTGGCGTGTGCGTCCCTTGCCGTACTTCTCCTTGATGCGCGTGAAGTAACCAATTGTGTAATCGGTAATATATTCTATATTGTGTTGAACCGCTGCGATTTGTTCATCAATGCCACGAATTTGTTCTTCAGCCTTGAAGGTGTTGTATTTCGAAATGCGCTTGATTTTGATTTCGGTCAGTCGGATAATGTCATCAGTTGTAATCTCGCGGCGCAACTGTGATTTGAACGGTGCGAGTTCGCGGTCGATTGTCTCGAGTACCTCCTCCCACGACTTACACTCTTCGATTTTGTGGTAGATTCGGTTTTCGATGAAAATCTTCTCCAGACTGATGTTGTGCCACTGTTCGTTGAGTTCGGAGAGTTCTATTTCGAGCTCTCTTTTCAGCAGGTCGCGAGTCTGATTTGCACTATGTTTCAGTATCTCGCTCACGCCCATAAAGTGTGGTTTATCCTGCCAGATTACACAGCTGTTCGGCGATATCGAGACTTCGCAGTTTGTGAATGCGTAGAGCGCGTCTATTGTTTTGTCGGGCGACACGTCATTGGTCAGCGAGATGACGATTTCGGCTCCTGCCGCAGTGTTGTCATCTACGCGTTTAATCTTGATTTTGCCCTTATTGTTTGCCTTGATTATGGATTCGATGATTGATTCGGTAGTCTCGCCAAAGGGTATTTCCACAATTTTCAGCGTGCGCTTGTCATCTTTGACTATTCGGGCACGAACCTTTACTGCGCCACCTCTCAGCCCGTCGTTATATTTCGAGCAGTCTGCCAGCCCTCCGGTCGGGAAGTCGGGATAGAGCTCGAACTCCTCGCCTCGGAGATACGCGATAGATGCGTCTAACAACTCGTTGAAGTTGTGCGGCAGAATCTTTGAAGCCAGACCTACGGCAATACCCTCGCCACCTTGAGCCAACAACAACGGGAACTTCACAGGCAGCGTAACTGGCTCTTCGTTACGTCCGTCGTATGAAGATGTCCATTCGGTAGTCTTCGGGTTGAACACTACGTCGAGCGCAAATTTCGAGAGTCGAGCCTCGATGTAACGGGGTGCTGCAGCCGAGTCGCCCGTCAGAATGTTACCCCAGTTACCCTGACACTCTACAAGCAAATCTTTCTGTCCCAGCTGTACCAATGCTCCTCCGATTGACGAGTCGCCGTGCGGGTGGAACTGCATAGTCGAACCGATGATATTTGCTACCTTATTGAAACGGCCGTCGTCGATGCGTTTCATCGAGTGCAGAATTCTGCGCTGAACGGGTTTGAGTCCATCTTCGAGTTGTGGCACTGCACGTTCGAGAATAACGTACGAAGCGTAGTCCAGGAACCACTCACGGAACATTCCCATAAGTTTGGTTTTGCTCTCTTCGCCTGTCAGATTGTCGAATTTGTGTTGACTCTCCTGTTCAACATCTACTGACAACTCATCCTCTTCGATATATTTATTTTCGTCACTCATAATTTCTTAGTTTGTTGTTTGAGCTGTCTGCAACTCATCAATCAAGTCGGTTTCGATTTTAAGATTGTCTATGATAAAATCTTTTCGGTCGGCTGTATTTTTGCCCATATAGAATTCCAGCAGTCCCATAATCGGGTCATCTTTTGTGATTTTCACCTGCTCAAGACGCATATTGTCATCAATGAAATTTTTGAATTCATCTGGCGAAATTTCGCCCAAACCTTTGAATCGGGTGATTTCGGGGTTTGACAACTGAGCAATAGCCATTTGACGCTCTTCGTCTGTGTAGCAATATCTTGTCTCCTTTTTGTTGCGCACGCGGAACAGCGGAGTCTGCAAAATGTAGACGTGTCCCTGACGAATCAACTCAGGGAAGAATTGCAGGAAGAAGGTCAGCATCAGCAGTCTGATGTGCATACCGTCCACGTCGGCATCTGTTGCTACGATTACTTTGTTGTATCTGAGGTTGTCTAAGCTCTCTTCGATATTGAGTGCTGCCTGCAACAGGTTGAATTCCGTATTTTCGTAGACCACCTTGCGGGTCAATCCAAAGCAGTTCAAAGGTTTACCCCTCAGACTGAATACTGCCTGATAGTTGGCATCGCGTGACTTTGTGATTGAGCCGCTGGCTGAGTCACCCTCGGTGATAAATATCATCGACTTTTCAGCCATCGGGTTTTTGGTGTCGTTATAGTGTATTCTGCAATCTCTTACTTTGCGGTTGTTCAGGCTCACCTTTTTTGCTGTTTCGCGAGCCTTTTTCTGGATTCCGCTAATCTCTTTTCGTTCGCGTTCCGAGTCCTGAATCTTCTTGAGCAGGGCTTCGGCTGTGTCGGGGTGTTTGTGCAGATAGTTGTCAAGTTCCTTTTTCAGGAAGTCGCATACGTATTGTCTGATAGAGGGACCCTGCAAGCCCATATCCTTTGACCCGAGTTTTGTTTTGGTTTGCGATTCAAAAACGGGCTCATCGACTCTGATGCTGATTGCTGCGACTATTGATGCACGAATATCCGAAGGCTCGAAATCCTTATTATAAAACTCTTTGACTGTTTTGGTCAGACCTTCGCGGAATGCTACGAGGTGAGTCCCGCCCAGGATTGTGTATTGTCCGTTTGCAAAACTGTAATACAACTCTCCGTAGCTCGACGAGTGGGTGATTACAATCTCGATATCCTCGCCTCTGAGGTGAATGGGTGCATATATAGGTTCTGCCGAAATGTTCTCTTTCAACAGGTCGAGCAGACCATCTTTCGAAAGGAATGTTTGTCCATTGAATTTGATTGACAGCCCAGCATTGACATACGAGTAGTTTCTCAACATCTGCTCAATGATTTCGGTGTTGAATTCGTATGGGCCGAATACTGCCTCATCCGGAGTGAAACGAACAAGAGTACCGTTGCGGAAGGCATTGCCTTCAGCCTCAGTTTTTTCAATCAGATTGCCGCCCGAAAATATCGCAGTCAGACTCTTGCCATCGCGGTAGCTTGTCACCTCAAATCGAGACGAGAGTGCATTCACAACCTTTGTTCCGACGCCGTTCAGCCCGCCAGACTTTTTGAATACCTTTTTGGTTTCGTTGGTTTCATACTTACTGCCGGTATTCATAACCGAAACCAAATCAATGACTTTGCCCATCGGCAGCCCGCGCCCGAAATCTCGAATAGTGATGGTCTTACCCTCGAGTGTGACCTCGATCGAACGGCCAAATCCGGCTATGAACTCATCAACCGAGTTGTCAATGACCTCTTTGGTGAGCATATATATACCATCATCAGACGAAGTTCCGTTGCCTAACTTCCCGATGTACATACCAGGACGATGGCGAATGTGTTCATTCCACGCCAGTGTCAGAACGGTGGTTTCGTCATAGGTTGTCTCTACAATCTTCGGATTCAATAAGTCGGACATAGGATTATGTTGAGTTTATTTTAGTTATAAAGTTCGGGTCTCATTTTTTTGTGTTCATCGACGATTCTGTTTCGGCAGAGTTCTTTCAGCTCTTCGAGCTCCATACTCTGGACAGTTTCGCGGTCTACGCGAGGCAGTACGGTTACTTTAAAAGTGTTTGGTTGAATCCACCATTTGCCCTTGGCGAATGCGCTTCGGGTGCCGTCTATGGCTACGGGTTGAATGTCCACCCCTGCAATCTTTGCGATGGTGAATGCGCCATCTTTGAATTTACTGATTACGCCACTCTTCGAGCGTGTGCCCTCAGGGAAGATGTTTACACGAATATCATTTCTGAGATGTTTTACACAATCGGCAACCATCTTTTTTGCGCTGCGTGCAGCACCACGTTCGATAGCAACGTCGCCATTCATAAGCAGCGCCCAGCCGAAAAACGGAACTTTGAAGACCTCTTTTTTCGATACCCACTTGAAGATGCCCGGAAGAGCATACAGAATGGGAATGTCAAACATTGACTGGTGATTGGCAATCACCACACAGGTGCGAGTTTTGTCAAAGTTTTCGAGCCCTCTTACTTCGTATTTCCAGAACGGGACAGGTCTGAACAGCGAGAATGCGTATACGATTGAGAGTGAATGTATGATTTTTCTCTTGTGGTCGAATGCGAAAGTGAGCAGAAAAACCACAAACATAAACAGAAAATATACAGGCGAAAAGAGCAATAAAAATGCGTAATAGAGTATGGAAAACAGAATGTACATAGTTTAAAAAAGTAATAAAATTTAGAACGCAAAGATAGAAAAATTTGACCGAACTGAAAAATTTTTCTAATTTTACGGCGAAAACAAAAACACTAAAATTTATTTAAGATATGAAAAAAGTAATAGCATCACCTAATGCACCCAAGGCAGTAGGTCCTTACAGTCAGGCAATCCTGGCGGGTGACACATTGTACGTATCGGGTCAATTGCCCGTTAATCCCGAAACAGGCACCGTTCCCGAAACAATCGAAGAACAGACAGCTCAGTCGCTGAAAAATACCGGAGCAATTCTGGCTGAGGCTGGATTCACTTTTGACGACGTGGTTAAATCGACCGTGCTGTTGGCAGATATGAACGATTTCGCAGCAATGAACGCAGTTTATGCTCAAACCTATCAAAAGGATATGCCGGCTCGCGTTTGCTATCAGGTTGCAAAATTGCCTCTGGGCGTAAAGGTTGAAATCGAAACAATTGCAGTAAAATAGCAATTAAAAATATCGAACTTTTCTGAAGATGTGGCGCTTTAATGATTAAAGTGTCACATCTTTGATTTTCAGAGTGTTGTGTTGCTGGGGCTTTAAAAAATGAATTGTTGTGATTCTTTTTTGAAAAACGATTTTGTTAAATCGAAAAAACTTTCCTAATTTTGTGTGTTTATAGTAACTAACCGTGATAAAGCGAGCCGCTCAAGATGTAATCTCAGGGGGTAGGGTTCGTTTTGGAATGTATTTATTTGATATTTAATCGTTTGAGTTATGACTACTGACGAACACAACACTGTTCCATTGGAACAAATCGACTCGCAAAGTGTCGATGCTGCATTACAAGATTCTATCGTTGAAAATATGGTGGAATCAACGCTCCAGACCGCTGCCGAAACAACAGAAAACAACGAGGCAGACGTAGACGAAAATTATGGATATATGACACGCCAGCAAATTAATGACCGATTTGCCGAGCTGCTCGAAACCGAGCCCGTGAATGATATCCGAAAACGCGTGGAGGCGATGAAGGTCGCTTTCTATAAAATCTATCGTCAAGAGGTGGATAATGCTCGCGCTCAGTTTGTTAATGCAGGCGGAAATCCCGAAGAGTTTATCAGAGAGGATGATGCCGACGAAATCCGTTTCAAGGAACTCTATGCCGAATTCCGTAACCGCAGAGACCAACTGATCTCGGAAATAGAGTTGTCAAAGGAAAATAATCTCAAAGAAAAATTGGGTATCATCGACGAGTTGAAAGAACTTATCAACTCGAAGGAGACCGTTAATCATACATTCAATCAATTCCGTGAACTCCAACGTCGTTGGAAAGAGATAGGTGCTGTGCCTCAGGCCAATGTCAAAGATCTGTGGGAAACCTATCACCTGTATGTCGAACAGTTCTATAACTATGTGAAGATAAACAAAGAGCTGAGAGACCTGGACTTGAAAAAGAATTACGAAACAAAAGTCAGACTGTGTGAAGATGCTGAGAAGTTGAGCCTCGAAAATTCGGTTATCGAGGCATTCCACAAGTTGCAGAAACTGCACGAAGAGTGGCGCGAGGCTGGTCCTGTGGCAAATGAATTTAAAGATTTGCTGTGGGAGCGTTTCAAAGAGGCGAGTGCCGTAATCAACCGTCGCCATCAGGAACACTTTGAACATATCAAAGAGGAACAGAAACATAACTTTGAGATGAAGAGCGAATTGTGCTCAAAACTCGAAGAGCTTGTTTCGGCAGACTACGCAGGCCGTAAAGAGTGGAATCAGGCTTCGGAAGAGCTGATGAATATTCAAAAGATTTGGAAGACAATAGGTTTTGCTCCGAAGAAGGAGAATACGAAAATCTATGAGCGATTCCGTAAGTTGTGCGACGACTTCTTTGAAAAGAAACGTCAATTCTTTACCGATGCCAAGTCGGATATGGATAACAACTATCAGGCTAAGGTCGAACTCTGTATTCAGGCTGAGGCTCTGGCAGAGAGTGACGATTGGAAAAAGACTACGAATTTGTTGCTCGACTTGCAACGCCAATGGAAGGAGATTGGCCCCACTTCTCGCAAAAACTCTGAGGCTGTGTGGAAACGATTCCGTGCTGCGTGCGACAAGTTCTTCAACCGCAAGTCTGAATACTTTGGCAATCTCGACCAACAGTATGAGGCAAATCTCGCTGCAAGACGCCAGCTCATCGAGCAGATAAGAGCATTTGTTCCGCAGGAGGGCGTCGATTTGATGGAGGCAATCAGAGGATTCCAACAGAGATGGTCGGAAATCGGATTTGTGCCGGCTAAAGAGAAAGATGCAATCCACAAAGAGTATAAAGAACTGATTGATGGTCTGTTTGCTCAGTTGCGCGGCTCGGAAAGAGAGCGCAAGATGGAGCATTTCAGAGAAAAAATCCAGCGTACGGAAAACACCAGCACGTTGCTCCACGAGCGCGATAAACTCTATAAGAGATTGAAACAGCTCGAGAGCGATATCCAGCTGTGGGAGAACAATATCGGATTCTTTGCCAAGAGTAAAAATGCCGATGATATGGTTCGCGATGTAAGAAATAAGATTGAAAAGGCTCGTGCAGATATGGCCGAATTAATCGAAAAAATAAAGTTAATAGACAGTAAATCCTAACGAAAATGAATGAACGTCAGACAAAATATATCTTTGTCACCGGAGGCGTGGCATCGTCTTTAGGCAAGGGTATTATATCAGCCTCATTGGCAAGACTGTTGCAGTCACGTGGCTACTCGGTAACTATCCAAAAACTCGACCCGTATATCAATGTCGATCCGGGTACGCTTAACCCCTATGAACACGGCGAATGTTATGTAACCGTGGATGGTGCTGAAACCGACCTCGACTTGGGACACTACGAAAGATTTACCGGAACTCAGACCACACAGGCAAACAGCGTTACAACAGGTAGAATATACCAGAGTGTAATCGAAAAAGAGCGTCGTGGTGAGTATCTCGGTAAGACGGTTCAGGTTATACCTCACATTACGGACGAAATCAAACGCCGAATCAAACTGCTGGGAACAAAGGGTATTTATGATGTGATTATTACCGAAATCGGCGGTACGGTGGGTGATATCGAATCGCTGCCCTATATCGAGTCTGTTCGTCAGTTGAGATATGAATTGGGATTCGGTAACTCGCTGGTGGTTCACCTTACACTGGTGCCTTATATGTCTGCAAGCGGTGAGTTGAAGACTAAACCGACACAACACTCAGTAAAGACATTGCAGGAAAATGGTCTGCAACCTGATATATTGGTATTGCGCTCAGAACACTCGCTCGGCGAAGATATCCGTCGTAAGGTGGCGCTGTTCTGTAATGTAGAGCCAGAGGCTGTGGTTGAATCACTCGACGTGCCGACTATCTATGAGGTGCCGCTGAAGATGTATGACCAGCATCTCGATGCAGTTGCGCTCAAGAAACTCTGTCTCAGTGATAAGGGACACCCTGCTGACCTCGATAGCTGGAGAGCATTCGTTGATAGAGTTAAAAATCCGAAACACGAGGTGCATATTGCACTGGTTGGAAAATATACCGAACTGCCCGATGCCTATAAGTCTATCTGCGAGACGGCTGTTCACGCAGGTGCGTCAAACGATACAAAGGTGCGTCTGGAATATGTTAATTCGGAAAAGATTACAGAGGCTAACGTGGCTGAAAAACTTGGTTCGATGGACGCTATTCTGGTTGCTCCGGGATTTGGCGGTCGAGGAATCGAGGGTAAGATTGTGGCTGTTAAGTTTGCTCGCGAAGGCAAGATTCCGTTTATGGGCATCTGTCTGGGTATGCAGTGTGCCGTAATCGAGTTTGCTCGCAACGTGATGGGTCTGGAAAATGCCAACTCATTGGAGGTAGACGAAAAGACTCTCTCTCCGGTAATCGACCTTATGGAGGCTCAGAAGAGTGTCAGCGAAAAGGGCGGAACTATGCGCTTGGGTGCTTATCCTTGCCGTCTGGAGCCAGATTCGCGCATTTGTGAGGCATACGGTCAGACTGAAATTCAGGAACGTCACCGTCACAGATACGAATTCAATAACCGCTATCTTGAACAGTTTGTGGCTGCGGGTATGCGTCCTGTGGGTGTCAATCCCGAATCGGGACTCGTCGAAGCAGTGGAAGTTGCTGACCACCCGTGGTTTGTTGGTGTACAGTTCCACCCGGAATACAGCAGCACGGTGAACAAACCTCACCCGCTGTTCGTATCATTTGTTAAAGCAGCACTCGAATACTCAAATAAAAATTAATATACAGACAGAATTAGAATAAATGGATAAAAACACGATATGGGGACTCCTTCTTGTTGGAGCAATATTTATAGGATTTACTTGGTATAATTCAGAGAAACAATCTGAATTTATGGCTGCCAAAGCCAAACAAGACTCGGTGTTGAGAGTCAAGAAGGCAGCCGAAGCAGAGTTGATGGCTCGTCAGCAGGAGGAGTTGCGTATTCAGGACTCAATCAGCGGAGTCGGCGCTGAGTCTGAAAAAATCTCGGCAGCACAGGCTCTTGAACGCTCGTTGGGTTCGGCTCTTTATGCAGCAACAAAAGGCGAAGAAAAATTCTATGTGGTGGAAAATGACCTGGCGAAGTTTACATTCTCGAACCTCGGGGGTAGAATCGCATCGGTTGAACTGAAGGATTATAAAACATATAAGGAGACTCCGCTCAAGCTGTTCTATCCGGAGAGTTCTCACTTTGGTTTGAATCTGTTCACAACTCGTCAGATTTCAACTGCCGACTTCTACTTCACAACCGAACTGTCTGAGTCGGCTCCGACCGTAGTCGAAAACGAAAATGGAACAGAAGTCTCATTCAAACTCTATGCTGATTCGGCATCTTATGTAGAATTCCTTTATACTATCCCGAAGGATAACTATATGGTGAATTACTCGGTTCGCTTTAAGAATATGGAGAACATTATCTCTCCGACTCAGAGCGATATGATGTTCAATTGGCAGAGTGTAGCTCCGCAGAATGAAAAGGGTTTCACAAACGAGAACAACTACACAACGTTGGCTTATATGTATCCGGGCGAGGAGTCGTTCGAGTCGCTGGGTATGTCTGACAAAGAGCGCAGCGAACAGGTTAATGTCGAAATGAAGTGGGTTGCTTTCAAGCAACAGTTCTTCTCAACGATTTTCGTTGCCGACAACTCGTTCCAGAACGGCCAGGTGAAGTTTGAAACCTTCAAACCCGAAACAGGTAATATCAAAAATTTCAGCGCAAACCTGACTGTGCCTTACAGTTCGAATCAAGACCAATATGATTTCCAATTCTACTTCGGCCCGAACAAATATTCGGTGATGAAACAGTATGATTTGGGTATCGAAAAACTGATTCCGATGGGTAGCTGGATTGTCGGCTGGATTAACCGTTGGGTGATTATCCCGCTGTTTGATTGGCTCGGAGGTTTCGTTGCGAACTTCGGTATCGTAATCTTGCTGCTGACCATCATTATCAAGATTTGTATCTTCCCGTTGACATATAAATCTTATGTATCAATGGCTAAGATGCGAGTGTTGAAACCGGAAATGGATAAAATCAACGAAAAGTATCCTAAACCCGAAGATGCAATGAAAAAGCAACAGGCTACGATGGACCTCTATCGCTCGGCCGGAGCAAGTCCGATGGGTGGCTGTCTGCCGTTGTTGATTCAGTTCCCGATTCTGATTGCAATGTTCAGATTCTTCCCTGCGTCAATCGAACTTAGACAACAATCGTTCCTCTGGGCCGATGACCTTTCATCTTTCGATAGCATTTTGAATCTGCCATTTAGTATTCCGTTCTATGGCGACCATATCAGTTTGTTCGCATTGTTGATGGGTATTTCGATTTTTGTTTCATCGAAAATCAGCTACTCGCAGAACGGCGCTACGGCTACTCAGATGGCAGGTATGAAGTTTATGATGCTCTATATGATGCCGTTGATGATGATATTCTGGTTCAATAACTACTCGAGTGGTCTGAGCTACTACTACCTCTTGTCTAATGTCATCACAATCGGTCAGACCGTAGGTTTCAGATATTTAATAGATGACAAGAAGTTGCGCGAACAGATGAAAAAGGCTCAAACTACGAAGAAGCCTAAAAAGAAGAGTTCGTGGCAACAACGATACGAAGAGCTGATGCGTCAGCAACAGGAGATGGCCAAACGCAATAATCCTCCTCAGCGTCGCAAATAGTTGATTTGATATGTGACATTTTTTCTCGGTGTAGAGAGAAAATGTCACACTGCTTATAGTCGCAGGGTGTTTTTGGTATGTAAGTTGGGCGGGTAGACCTTATGCGTGATTTTTCAACCATAAATAGTTTTGATAAGACAATATCAAAGATATTGACCGGAGTCAGTGCCTCGACGGTGTTGAGGTTGATTCCGACGGGTCAGCGCGTCATCTGCATCACAGACCGAACCGTAGCACTGCTGCACCCCCAACTGATAGACAATTTTGAAACAATCGTAATCGACCCTGGTGAGAGTTCCAAGAGCCTCGCAGTGGTCGAACAGATAATTCTCCAATTATTGGACAGGCGCGCCGATAGGAGTACGTTCCTGCTGGGCGTGGGTGGCGGAGTCGTTACAGATATTACGGGATTTACGGCATCGATTTTTATGCG
>JAZOQL010000233.1:0-1516 GCA_045656065.1 Rikenellaceae bacterium
AGTGCCATCATCCATTTGGATTCTTCCAAGCGCAATAAGTTGTTCGGCATTGCCGCCCTCTATATTGTTGTAACTTTCGAGGATTATCGAATACTTCGATGAATCATATACATAGTTTTTCATTTCGGGAAAATATTTCAAAACTCCCGACCGAAAGTCGGGAGTTCGTTAAACATATTAAATCATTGAGTTTGGAATGGATTTGTAGATTCCCTCCATATCAATCTCTGGGTGGTTCTTTTGGAAGTTCTTCCAAATTTCAAGATACTTCTTACTGTTCGGGTCGTCCTCTTTGTAGTTGATACCCGTGAGGTCACAATATTTGTAAACCCTTGCGATGAAATCACTTGTTGTGTTTCCGCCTTTCTTGTCGAAATTGATTTCCAAAAATCTTACAAGTTTCTCCAATTCTTCGGCAGGAATAGGTTTCTTGACACTATACATCTTCATAATGTCGCGTTTCAAGTGGTTGGTCATAACGGAAGATTTCATTTTACCGTCAACTTTCATAGTCGGGTCAGCCATAATGTCCTCGTATGTGTACTTGAACGAACCGCCGCTGAAGTTATCCATATAATCCTCAACATATTCCTCTGCCGTCTTGTCGGGGAGGAACTTCTTTACGATACGCAGAAATTCCCTTTCACCAAGTTCGGTATAGGACTTGAATCCGCGAAGCCTGCAAACACGGTTAAGTTCCTCAATGCAGAACGACCAAGAACGCGGGCTAATTTGTCTTGTCTTGTTTTGTGTGGTTGATTCAGTCGGGTCAATATTGTGCCATCTTGAATTTTTATTGTCAGCACCCCTTGCTTGGATATGGTCGATTGTGAAGTCGTCAAATCCGCCTTTTTCTTTCGCCCATTTAGCCCATTCGTTGAAATCGGGAACGAAATTGACTGAAACGAAACGCTGTTTCAAAGCATCACTCAACAACTGCCAATTCTTATTCACTTGAATATCGTCAGTAGGTCTGTTTGAACAAGCCATACAATACCACTTGCTGCCAAGTCTGTAACCCGATGTGGTCTTACGGTTCATCATAATCTGCGCGATACCGAACAATGTATCGGGGTCTGCACGCAGGAACTCGTCAAACATCAAGATACCGCCGCCACCGTGGAACTCGCTGTCCATTTCGATTCCGTCTTTGTCATAAACGACATCAACAGCACCGTTTGCGGTGGCATTACGAGCCTTGTCAATTTCACGGTCGCCAGTTGGTTGCCACATAGGAAGCCAACTCTTCGGAGCGTCAGTCGCGTGCGCCGAAATGTATTTTTCAAAATCAGCGTTAGTCATTTTACGACCTTTCACCATCTCCTTTATAACGGGATTGTTTTTCACGTTTTCAATGTCAGCATCCGTTATTTTGACTGGCATAGGCATAAACAAGTCACCCGCTTGGAGTGTTGAACAGTCAATTACTATGATTGACATCATATCCTTGCTCGTTCCGCCGCTTTCCGCTATGCGTTTGTTTGCCGCTTCAACCAAAGTGGTTGGAATTGTTGTC
>JAZOQL010000234.1:0-3204 GCA_045656065.1 Rikenellaceae bacterium
TTCTGGATAGGAATCAAATGGATATGTGCGTGAGGAACCTCCAGCCCCAAAACAACCACAGCAACTCTCTTACATTCAATTTTGGATTTAATCTGAGCAGCAACCTTCTTAGCAAAGATCATCATTCGACCCAACTTTTCATCGTCAATGTCAAACAGATAGTCAGTCTCCTCTTTGGGGATAACCAGTGTATGCCCTTTCTGAACCGGATTAATGTCTAAAAATGCGAAAAATTCCTCATTTTCAGCAACTTTATAGCAAGGAATCTCTCCCCTTACTATGCGTGTAAATATCGTAGCCATAAGCAAATTAATTAAAAATCTTCATATTTAGGTTTCAAAATCTCAGAATATATAACCGCCTTTTTCAAATCAAAATCATCGAGCAATTCATTATCTGCCGACACAGGCGACTCTACAGTAATGCTTTGTTTTTCACAATTGTCAACAACCTTAGCTCTATTTGCTAATGATGCATTATTTACTTTTGTATTTAAATCAAACTCATTATTGTTTACATTTGTAAACACATCACTCTTGAAAGAATCATCTTGAAACTCATCATCATCATCCCTTTCGAATTGAATTTCTTCAAAATCACCGAAAACATCTTCTGGCTTAGTCTTCTTCGCAACCATCTGCTTTAGTAACCAAGCCCCAACGGTGAAAAATATAATCACCAATTCAATCAAAAAATCTTCCATTTTATAAAATTTTAAATCCCTACTCTATTTGATTTTCAACGCGTCGAATCTTGTCAATACCTTTAACCCGACTCACGCGCTCCATCAGATTCTTCAGGTCGTCGGTACTTCTGACGTACAGGCAAATCGTACCCTCAAAAATACCGTCGTGACTCTGAATATGCATCTCACGAATATTTACATTTAACTCATTGGTAATCACCTGCATCATCTCTGCCAAAATCCCCATTCGGTCAATACCCCTGACCTCGAGAATAGACAAATATGACAAAACTTTGTGACTCGACCACTTAATCGGAACCAACATCTCGCCGTGCTCGGCAGCCATCTTTATCGCTGCGCGGCAACTCTTCTTATGAACCGTTACTCTATTGGTTCCCAGCTCTTTAAATCCTAAAACCTCGTCGCCGGGAATCGGATTACAGCATTGTGAAATTATGAAATTCGGCCAATTATCCTCGTTGCTCAAGTTGCTGACTACCAATTTCTCATCCTTGCCATCAGACGAAAATCTCTTGAACGGATTGCTCAGTTGCAGTGACCAGAATTTCGTAATTTTATTGGCAGAATTCTGTCTCAAAATATTGTCAAGATCATCAAGATTGATGGCTCCGGAAGCCAATTTGCGATAGAACTCGTCCTTAATTTTACAATCGTACGCGGGCAAAATCTTACGAAAAACTCTTGCAGATGGCTGAATACCAAGAGTTTTCATTTTTGCCTCGAATATCTCTACCCCACGTTCGGGATCGTTATCAACCGCCTTCTTTAGATAATATTTGATTGCGCTCTTTGACTTGGCAGTCACCACTTTATCTAACCATTCGGGCTTCGGGTGCACATTGTTCGAGGTCAGAATCTCAACCTGATCGCCATTTTTCAGCTCAGTAAAAATTGAGACCATCTTATGGTTAATCTTCGCGCCAACCGCACTATCGCCAATTTTCGAGTGAATCTCATACGCCAGATCGAGCGCAGTTGCTCCCTTAGGCAGACTTTTCGAATCTCCCTTAGGCGTAAACACCACAACTTCAGACGTATATAGATTCAGTTTAAAGTTATCCAGAAACTCCACTGCATCATCGGTCGGGTTATTCAATGCCTCGCGCACCTGCTTAATCCACTTGTCAAGCTCACCCGTCGAGTCTGTGTTTCCATATTTATATTTCCAATGCGCAGCAAAACCTCGCTCGGCAATCTCCTCCATTCGTTCAGAACGAATCTGCACCTCACACCAAACTCCACCAGGCCCCATCAATGTACAGTGCAGAGCCTCATAACCATTTGATTTAGGGATATTTACCCAATCTCGAATTCGTTCTGGATTTGGTTTATAGATGTCGGTTATCAAAGAATATATATGCCAACACTGCGATTTTTCGGGAATCCCCTGCGTAGGCTTAAAGACTATTCGAATGGCAAAAATGTCGTAAATTTCATCGAACGAAATGTTCTTACGTTTCATTTTTTTCCAGATAGAATAGACCGATTTTATTCGGCCGGAGATTTCGAAATCGATTTTATTATCAATCAGTTTCTGGCGTATCGGAGAGACAAACCTGTCAATGAATTGATTACGAGTTCCTTCGGTTTCGTCAATCTTTCGTTTTATATCGTAATAGTCGTCCGGGAATCTATATTTCAGACTCAGGTCCTCGAGCTCGGTTTTGATTGCGAACAGCCCCAATCGACCAGCCAACGGCGCAAAAAGATAGATGGTTTCGCCCGTAATTTTCATCTGTTTGGCAAGAGTCATACTTCCGAGCGTACGCATATTGTGCAGTCTATCAGCTATTTTAATCAAAATCACACGCACGTCATCAGAGAGAGTCAGCAGCACTTTTCTAAAATTTTCGGCCTGTTGTGAAGTTTCATTATTAAACACTCCGGCCATTTTTGTCAGCCCATCAACCATCGACGCAATCTTCGGTCCAAACAGGTGCTCCATATCCTGCACCGTGAATTCGGTATCCTCCACAATATCGTGCAGCAACGCAGCAGCTACGGACTTGCTACCCAGCCCGATTTCACTCACAACGATTTTTGCCACTGCAATCGGGTGTACGATATATGGTTCACCCGATTTTCTGCGCACCCCCTTATGCGCATCTTTTGCAAATTTGAATGCCCGAATAATCAATTGCTCTTCCGATTCGTTCTTGCAGATGTGCTTGCAGCGCTCCCACAAATCATCAAACTCACGTTTGATAATAATCTCGTCATCTTGCGTATATTCCATATATATAGCCTTTTAGATAGTCCTACATAAAGTTTTACTTCAACTCGACAAATGCCAAATATCCGAATATAAAAGTATTGAAATTATTTTAGAAAAGCAAGTAAATATCAAAAATTTATCAAACAAAAAAATCCGCCCGACGATTGTCAAGCGGATTTCAATTTTACTATGAAACAGTCTTCTATTTAACAGTTTCGATAATTTTTGCAAAAGCCTGCGGGTGATTCATTGCGAGGTCAGCCAAAACCTTGCGGTTCATAGC
>JAZOQL010000235.1:0-7375 GCA_045656065.1 Rikenellaceae bacterium
GTGGCGATGATCGCTCTCGGTTTGTGTGGATTTATGCCCCAAATGGGACACGCTGCACAAACTAACACAAGTGTTGAGCAGACTCCTTCAAAGGTGATTCTGAAAGGTAAAATCGTTGATGAAGCGGGCAAACCTCTTCAAGGAGCATCGGTGTTTGTTAAAAACACAACAATCGGAACCCCGACAAACAAAAATGGCGAATTTACACTGTCGGTTCCAAATGAAAAACTTACCCTGGTTGTAACCTCAGTAAGTTACGAAAAAGTTGAAATGGTCATTGAAAACCCAGCTAATCAAAAAGAGCTGAAAATTTCAATGAAGTTAGAAGAACTCTCTGCAGACGAAGTCGTTGTAACAGGTTTCGGTAGCCAAAAGAAATCGAGCTATACCGGTACTTACACAACCATCAAGAAAGAACAATTGATGTCAGTGTCACCGACTAATATGATGCAGGCTATCGCAGCTTTCGAACCGAGTTTCCGTATCGTGGAAAACATCGAAATGGGTTCTGACCCTAACACAATGGCAGAAGCTTACTTGCGTGGTCAATCAGGTATGTCAAACCGCCAACTTGACGTTGCTGAAACAGTATCACCGTACGAAGCAAACACTAACCCTAACCTGCCAATCTTCATTTTGGACGGTTTCGAAATCTCATTGACAAAATTCAATGATATGGACCCGAACCGTATCGAAAGTATCACCATCTTGAAAGACGCACAAGCAACTGCATTGTACGGTTCACGTGCATCAAACGGTGTATTGGTTATCACATCAGTAGCTCCACAAGCAGGTGAATTGCACTTCTCTTATTCAACAACTCTGACAGTCACAGCGCCAGACTTGACAGACTACCACCTGTTGAACGCAGAAGAAAAATTCGCACAAGAAGTTGCTTCAGGTTACTATGAAACAGGTAACTGGCTGAATATGTACGAATACCTGAGAAAGAAACGTAACGCAATCAACCGTGGTGTTGACACTTACTGGTTGTCAATTCCGTTGCGCACACAATTCAACCAAAACCACAGTTTGTATGTAGACGGTGGTTCAGACAGCTTCCGCTTTGGATTGGGTCTTCGCTACCAAAACGAAAACGGTGTTATGAAGGGTTCATACCGTGACGTTTACGGTGCAGAATTGAAGGTTGAATATCGTATCCCGGGCTTGCACATCACCAACGCAGTATCAATTAACGCAATGCAAAGTGAAAACTCACCTTACGGTTCATTCAGCACATATACAAAATTGCTGCCTTACGAATCTCCGTATGACCTCGAAACAGGTAAAGTTAGAAAACAACTCGACCTCAAATCAGGTTACTCTGCATACGCTAACCCGTTGTATGATGTTGTACACACTGAAAACCTCGACCAATCTTCATACACAGAAATGACAAACAACTTTATGGTTAACTGGAACGCAGCATCACGCGTAGTGGTGAAAGGTCAATTCAGTGTAACTAAGAAAGATGACGAAACATTGGTGTTCAAAGATCCGAAGGGCGCAGAATTCGATAAATATGTATACGAATATGGCCCAACAGGTTCAATCGTTTCAACTCAAAAAGCAAGTGCATTGGAAAAAGGTTCATTGTCAGAATCACGCAAATCAACTCTCGACTGGGACGCTAAATTCCAAGTATCTTACAACAACAACTGGGGTAAACATATTTTCAATATTATGACCGGTATCAACGCAACCGGAACAACATCTGACTATGAATCTAAGTCATTCAAAGGTTTCCCATCACCAAAATTCAAAGATCCTAAGTATGCTTACGAACAAGTTGGCAACCCATACTATGATGACAACGTAAGCCGTCTGTTTGGTGTACTTGTGAACGGTAACTACTCATACAACGATATCTATATGTTTGACTTCTCATATCGTTTGGACGGTTCGTCACAATTCGGTAACAACAGTAGATTCGCAAACTTCTTCTCAATGGGTGCCGGTGTCAACTTGCACAACTTGGAATACTTCAAGAACAACCTGCCTACGTTCACAAGAGCTCGTTTCCGTGCAAACTATGGTCAAACAGGTAACGTTAACTATCCTCCGTACGTAGCACGTGATACATACGAAGTTCTGCTCGATGGCTGGCACGCAACAGGTTTGGCTGGTTCATTGGTAGCTATGGGTAACGAAAACCTTACTTGGGAAACAACTCACACAGTAAACATCGGTGTTGACTTCACATTGTGGGATCGTTTGAACGTGGAATTGAACTGGTACAACAAGTTGACTAAAGACTTGATCACAGACGTATCTCTTCCATCATCAGCAGGTTTCGCATCATATAAAGACAATATGGGTGAAGTAGAAAACCGCGGTTGGGAATTCAACATTCAATATAAAGTTATCCAAACTAAAGACTGGGGCTTTGACCTTACCTTCAACGGTGCACACAACAAGGGTACTATCAAGAAGATCTCTGACTCAATGAGAGAGTACAACGAACGTGTAAACCAAGCATTCAAAACAACAAGCGTATCAGCTAACACATTCGGTGTTCCAGTTGCTAAACCTATCTTGAAGTATGAAGAAGGTGGTTCATTGACAGCTATCTACGGTATGCCGTCATTGGGTATCTCTCCTGCAACAGGTGATGAAGTTTATATGGACCTCTATGGCAACGCAACTTACGAATGGATGGCAGACCACCAACGTATCATCGGTAACACAGAACCTGAATTGTCTGGTAACTTCGGTTTCAGCGTAAGATGGAAAAAGTTGAGCTTGTACACAAACTTCAGCTATCAATTTGGTGCAGACCAATACAACACTACATTGGTTGACCGCGTTGAAAACTTGCAGTATATGTACTACAACTGTGACGAACGCGTATTCCAAGATCGTTGGCACAAACAAGGTGACCTCGTGAAATTTAAAGACATCGCAGACGTACAAAAAGCAACTCGTCCTACATCACGTTTCTTGATGAGAAACAACTATGTTAACTTCGGTTCAGTATCATTGAACTGGGAATGTGACAATGATTGGGTTAAATCAATCGGTCTTTCAAGATTGCGTCTTTCTATGAATATGTCTGACCTCGTGAGATTCTCTACAATCCAAATTGAACGTGGTTTGAGCTATCCGTTCGCAAGAACATTCAATTTTTCACTTAGTGCAAACTTCTAATCACTAAAAAGATAAGAATATGAAAAAAATATTAATAGCATTAATGTCAGTTGCAGTGCTCGGAGGTATGTCTTCGTGTACCGAGTGGCTGTCCGTCGACGCAGATACTCGTATCGACGAAAGCTCAATGTTTGAAAACGGCGATGGTATGCGTATGGCTCTGAATGGAGTATATCGCAATCTTGCTTCTGAAGAGTTGTATGGTGGTGATTTAACATACGGTTTGGCTTCAGTTTTGGGCTGCGACTATGAAACTGCAAAATTGCCTTCAAAATATCGTTATTTGATTTACGAAGGCGAATGGTATGAAAGCTACTCACGTACAGTTATCGACCCTGTATGGAAGAAGGCTTACAACACATTGGCAAACGTTAACAACCTGCTCCAAGCAGTAGAAGAAAAAGACGAATCATTCTTCGAATGGGGTAAATTGGAACGCGACCTGTTTATGGCTGAATTGCGCGGTGTTCGTGCATTGATTCACTTTGATTTGTTGCGTCTGTTTGCACCGGCTCCGATTGCAGACGACGGTAAGAAATATATTCCTTACGTTGAAAAGTATCCGGATCCACAACCTGTAGCTCTGACAGTAAAAGAAGCAATGAAGAAAATCGAAGATGACCTTCTGTATGCTCAAGAAATCTTGTTGCCTCTTGATACTGCAACAACTCAAACCGAAGAAACTTTGGCTCCGTATGCAATCTACACAGCGTCTATGCGTTTCGCAGGTAGTACATCAGTTCTCCAAGGTGACTGGTTCCAGAAACGAGGTACACGTTTCAACTACTATGCAGCAACTGCATTGTTGATGCGTCTCTATATGTGGCAAGGCAACAAACAAAAAGCAGCGGACCTGGCAGGTTTGTTCTTGTACAAACGTTGGTGGGGTCTGTGGTCAAGCTATGCTTGGACTGCAGCGTCAGCACTGAAAGGTTCTAACCGTTTGAACTACCACCGCAAGATGTACGAAGACATCATCTTCGCAGGTTATAACACTAAGATGCAGGAAATCTGGGAAACAAAAACTCAGGCAAGCAGCACAACTTACTTCTTCAGATATGTGAAAACATATATCGAAGACCTGTACAAAGACGATGCTGACGACTTGCGTCAAAATCTTATCGAAAGTGATATGACATCAACACGTTGGACTTGGCCAGAATATACATCTTCAGCAACTTCAACTGTAGGTACTATCAGAAATACACAAATGGTATTGGCTCCGGTTATCCGTACAAGTGAAGTTATCCTGATGACTTGCGAAGCTTGGGCAGACACAAATCTTCAGAAGGCTATCCAATTGTTGCAAGAATTCCGCAATATCCGTGGTGCTAAGAGAACTTTGGACACATCAATGAGCAAAGAAGAATTCTTGAAACTCGTTGAAATGGAATATTGTAAAGAATTCCAATCAGACGGTCAAAAGTACTACTACTATAAACGTCTCAACAAACCTGTTTACTGCGGTGACAGAGAAGGTACACCTCCAATGGACTATGGTGCAATTGGCGCTTGGGTACTTCAAAAACCGTTGGACGAAGGTTCTTATGCTTTGTAAACTTAAACAGATTTTTGAATTATGAAAAAATCACTTATATTATCAATGGCACTCGGACTCGCCTTCACTGCTTGTTCAAAAGAAGAAGTGCCCATCTATGATGCAGAAAAATCAAACTTCATTCTGTTCACATACCCAGAAGAAAGCTACTCAATCTTCTCATTCTCTTTCCACCCGGAAGTAGAAGCAAATGGTTCAATTGAGATTGCTGTTCCTATCGAAATTATGGGTATGGCAAAAGATTATGACAGAGAATACAAAGTGACTGTCGTAGATACAATGACAACTGCTAAGCAAGGTGTACACTTCGAATTGCCAGAAAAGTGCATATTCCGCGCAGGACAATATGTTGACACTCTGTTTGTGAAATTGTATCGTAAAGCTGACCTGAAAACTGAAGAATTGAAATTTGCTCTCAGACTTGAAAACAGCTCGGACTTCTATGCTGGACAACCTGAGTACAGAACTAACCTCTTCTACATCAACGATATGATGTCTCAACCTGAATGGTGGGATTCATCTGTAAACAGCTACTTCTTGGGTTACTACTCAAACAAGAAGTATGAATTGTTGATCAGAGTAACAGGTGTATCAGACTGGACAGGCTTGTCTGACGGTGAAAGAAAAGTTTTGGCTCTGAAGTTGAAACGTTATCTGGCTGCAGAAAAAGCAGCAGGTCGCACTGTCTATGAAGAACCTGATGAAATGGGACAAGTAGAAGAAATGTCTGTTAAAGTTTTGGGTTAATCTTAAAAAGATCGTGAATTATGAAAAAATTATTTATAATTGGATTGCTCGCATTCGTGGTTGCATCTTGCTATGAAGATAAAGGCAACTACGATTACAAGAAAGTGTTAATAGTTGAACACGATGGTAGCTCTGCAACATCAATGTCTCCGGCAAATAAAAATGCCATCATCGGTGAAGAATATACCTACTATCCTGCTCTGAAATTCTCTAACTACGAGTCTCCGGAAGATACTCTGAACCTCGAATACACTTGGTGCTGCCAACACCTTAGCGGTGACGAAAACGACACTCTGTGTGTAGGTCGTCAAATGAAGTGGATGGTTGACCGTATGGCTACTACATTGAACGTTTATCTGTTCATCAAGGATCCAAAATCAAACACTGAAACTCGTCTTTCAATGCAGATTTCGGCTATCTCAAGATTCTCAAAAGGTTGGGCATTCTTGCACAACTATGGTGGCAAAACAGATATGTCATTTGTTTACCCTTACTGGCTTGAAGTTGAAGACCCAGAAGATGAAACAAACACAATCAAAGAACGTCACTATGAGAAGTACTCAAACTACCTGACAACAACCAACGGCGACTTTGGTACAAACCCGACAGGTATGGTTTGGTGGGGTAACAACAAATCATCTAAGATTTTGATTTTCCAAGACGAACCTGTATCAATCGACGGTCCGACCTGGAAGAAAGAGATGAGACTTGAAGACGAATTCGCTGGTGGCTACCCAACAGGTGGTTTCAAAGATATGATCTTCAGTGCTGGTGCTGCAGTCCTCTTGGGTAACGATGGTAAGGTTTATCGTAAAGAACAACACTCTGGTTCATCAGGTCAAGGTGAATATCAAGAGTTCTTTATCACTCCGTACATCAACGTACCGTTGCAAGACATCGAAACAGGTGAAGACCTGATTATCGAACGCTTCCAACCTTGGTGGTGTGCTTGGCGTGGTAACACAGTGAGCTGCTACGACAAGGTTAACGGTCGTATCCTGTACACATACCACCAATCAGGTCGTGAGGCTTCAAACGTTTACTATCCGCCTTATTCTAAAGCTGAAATCTCTGACGAACAATACAGAAACGAAAGTTCAAAAGAATTGTATGTTGACTTGGCTAACTTGGGCGAATGGGAAGTACAATTTGCTGGTCAAAAAGGTGAATCTTATGCTAACGGTAGCAACCGTTCTAAACAAGTATTCTTCCTGAAGAACCCAGCAGGTGAAGTCCTGATTGAAATGGTTGACGTTGAAAGAACATACAAACAAGAAATGTTCGGTACACAAAAGGTTTACAGACCGGTGTATGGCAACATCGACGTTCGCAGATGGACTTCAATCGCAGGTGCAACTGACGATATGATCAACGAAAATACAGTTCACCTGTTCACAGACGGTTATGGTGGTACATCATATCTGGCTAACTACTTGTTCATTGCAAAAGATAACGCTATCTACTGCCTCGACTTCGATTCATTCAATCTTTACAAATTCTATGAATATCCAGCAGGCACAACTATCAAGTTCTTGAACCACAACCCACAATGTACTGAACTGGGTGTTTACACATCAGACAACACATTCCGTACTTTGAAGGTTAACGCTCAAACCATTAACAGCGAAAACTACTCTGAAAAGGTTATCGGCGAAATCACAGACTTGAAAGATGTTATCGATATGAAGTATGTATACGCTAACCACGTAACTGACTTCGCATTTGGTAAAGCTGACTAATCAGTCTAAAGCCTAAACTTACGGAGCGGTTCAACCTTAGGGCTGAACCGCTCTTTTTTTGCGACAAACAATATCGCTCGGCCAAATCGTCAAGTGAAAAAAAATCACTAAATTTGCAGACAAATTTTCTGACAATGAACAATTTCAGTAAAGATGACGAACATTTTATGCGAAGTCGGAGGCC
>JAZOQL010000236.1:0-7730 GCA_045656065.1 Rikenellaceae bacterium
CACTGCTTTCCACTTCGGGCAAGTTTCGTGCACCATTGTAGAACGCTTTGAGGTATGGACGTATAGCATCGCCCAAGTCTGCAATCATAGCCTTTGCATACTCGGTAAACTTGCGTGCGCCTTTCTCCAAATGGTAAACAGCCATTTCAGTACCAATGGCAAGGATTTCGGGGTCAATGCCAATGTTCATCTGTCCGCCCAACTTCTTACGCATACGCTCACGGAGTTCTGCATAACGCTCATCAGTAACAAGACGGTTGCCGCTCGGGTTAGTAGGTTGCTCTACGTGGTCGCTCAACTTGGCTTCACCCTTTTCGTTGAGTTCACCGATAAGGCTTTCTACATTTACCTTATGCGCTGCACCAACTTTCGATATGTCGCTCCATTCAGCAACCTCATACATAACAGGTGCAAGCCCTGTGTCAAGTACAGGACGATGCTCGCCATATTCTTCAAGGTCATAAATCTTGGCTTTCTTACCCTTGTAAACAACCTCATCACCGATTTTATAACCATTGTATCCGTTTGCTCTCAATGACTCAAACTCACGCTTGCGCTCCTCCTTAACCTTGCGGTCAAGTTCACGTGTCTTAATCTTGTTTTCAAGAGTAACACCGACTGCCTCCAATATCTCCTGCATACCGTTCTGTGGATTGCGGAGTATCTCAAGCATTTCTTCGGGGCTGTTGGCTGATTGACGGAAGCGTGCATCACCAATAGGATATACACCACTCACATCATCACGGCTCAATGTGGTGTAACCGTCTGCATCAACGTGGATAGAATACTGCCATACAGGGCGGTACTCATCATCCTTGCTCTCTGCCTTTGGCTGTTGAGGCTCTGTGAATAACACATTGCCGTCATTGACAGCCTTAACATCGTCCATTGACACCTGTTCGAATGTTACAGGCTCTTGTGCCTGTGCATCGACAACGTATTCAGCCAATCGCTTTGCATCTTCCTCGTTACGCATCATAAAGCCGCCCTGCGACTTATCCCACCAACCTTTCATTTCCTTTGCATAAGATGAAGCCACCTTTGCAATGCCTTTACGCAACTCATAAGGGAACTTCACGAGGTGCATATCAAGCACCTTGCCTTTCTTGGTGGTGTACTTTGCAGGAGCAATGCTATACGGAGCATCTGTTGAGGTTGTTTCAGCCTTTACAGGTGCTTCAGCAAGGCTGTAACGACTATTGTTGTGGGCGTTCATTTGGGTTGTTCCTACCTCATTGCCTTCCTCATCGAGCATAGCAATGGTAGAAACACCGTTCTTTGAATGCTTCTTGATGCGGTACAACTTCTTGTCGTAGTAATCACGGACAACATCGCCCTCCTTGAAATCGGCAAGGTTACGTCTTTCTGCCGATGCGCTCTGTCCCTCGGCGGTCTTGACACTCTTGTACTCCGCAAATGCTTTGGTCTTGCGATGTGATGAGGCTATCCACTTCTCGAACTCCTCAATGGAAACACCTGTAATGGCTCCAAGTCCCTGCCAACCCTCTTCATAGTTGCTCATATAGGCTGCTTCGGCATCGTTGATGTCATTGAAGCCAAGCATAACCTTATGTTCATCGAAACTGCCGTCAGCATTACGTTGGTCCACTACGAACACTTTGTGTCCGTCCCAACCGTCAATATCATCAGACAGGAACACATCTATATGGTCGCCGTCCACACCCTCAGTGCCACGAATGTAGCCGTAGGTGTTCTTCATTTCAACCTCCCATTTCTTGCCGCCATTATCTACGCCACTGCGCACAGAGCCTTTCGGCTGTTCAATGGTTACGTTGAATGTGCCAATCTGAACGTGTCCTTTCTTGTAGTTGCCTGCCTCTTTCTGTGCTTCGGTAGGGTTGGTGTTTACCTCTGCCTCTGCTGCCTGTATCTGCTCGCCAATGGTAGGTGCTTTCTGTTCAGCACCACCAAGAGCCGCTAAAATCTCTCTCAACGGCTTTTTGAAACGGATAATAGGGTCAATGAAGTACACCGTACCATCTTCACCCAACAACACGTTATCGCCCTCTACATCGGTTACAGACACAAGTTCATTACCGAAAGAGTAGTTATCTTCCGGGAACAATCCACGTGCGGCAAGTGCTTCCGCAATCTGTTCCTTTGTAGGTTGGTCGTAGTTTTGAATGAAGTCCTGCGATAGAACAATGCGTACATCGCCCATTTCCTCGCTGATACCCTCCAATGTGTAGGCGGTTTCGGGGAACAGGAGATTATGCACAAGGTGTTCAAAGGCGGCATCTTCGGGCTGAACACCGCTTTTCATTGCAGCCTTGGCGTATGGGTCTTTGACCTTTGTTACCTTGCCTGCTGCTGTGTCGATGTAAACAACACTCTCGCCTGTGCGCTTTGCTACCTTACCTGTCAAAGTCTTGATAACCTCGGCAGGGATGAATAAGCCGTGCTGCTTGGCAAGGCTTACCAGCCTTTCGGATTCCGCTGTGCGTCGAGTTCTCTCGCTATCATCTGAATATGCGCTGTATGAAGTGTCCAACCCCTCTTCAAGCACTCGTATATCGCCTCGGTTGCTCGCTCCCAATACTTCTTGGGTTGCGTCATCAGCCACTCCTGTGCTGTCTCCTTTCCGTCCGACATCAGAAGTTTGTTCAAGTCCTTTTCGCTCGGGTTGGGGTTGATGTACGGTTTCGCCGCCTGTTGTGCTTTCTGCTTCAATGCTTCCTGCACTGTCGGCTGTCCGCTCTCCGTTCTCAACTCGTTCTCCTGTTGCAGCATCTCCTGTGCTTCCTTGCTGCCCTCGTTGGCTTGCTGAACTATCGCCAACCAATACATTGCTTCGCTGTTGTCCATCGTAGGTAATGTTTAATGTTTCGTAAATAGCCTGTGCAAGCGAACGAGGCGTGTTGTCCGGCTGCTCAAACAGGTTTGGTTCTTGTGTACCTTGAATAAGGTCGTAAAGTTTGTTGAATGTCCCTTGAATGACGCTTTGGTTCTCGCCCTTATACATCGTTGCCAAAAGCAGTGCAAAGTTACTGAAATTCTCGGCAGGTAGGTAACTTTCGCCTGTTACATCATCAATTTGGTACTGAATTTTCCAACCCTCTACTGCCAAACGTGCATCCTTGAACGTCTTGGCGTTTACAAAGTCCTCGCTTTGCGATAGGGCATAGAACGCACGGATTGAGTTCTGTATCTCCTCAATCATACGGTCTGCATTAGGGCTGTCATAATCACGGAATGCCGTTGCAAGGATAGCCTTTTGAGCCTTTGCAGGCATAGCGTTGAACATTTCTTCAAGTCGGGTGCTGCCGCCCTTGAAGATGCTCTGATACATAATACCTCGCAAATCGTTCTTTGCCTCGGCAGTAAGGTTGCCCTTGCTATCAAAAGCACTCTTGTACTGTGTAGGAGTGATGTAACCTCTTTGGCTCATCCACTTCAACACCTCAACACCGTTGTTATCCACAAGCCCTGCAAATGATGTGTCCTCATCGTTGGACTTCAACAACAGGTTGGCGAATGAACGCATATCGTTACCCATTTTCTGCAAAGCATTCTTCGGCTTGATACGCTCTGTTCCTCCGCTTTCGGTGTCCTGTGCCACGAACTGACCAAGAGTGATAGCCTCTGCATCGTCCACGTCAAGCATATTCACAAGGACAGGACGTTCCATAGCCGCAACATCATCGGCATTCAAGCCAAATTCATCTGCGTGGTCAATCAGATACTGCTTGTACTGCGCTGCCTGGTCTTCGTGGCTCTCCCACATAAGACGGAGCGCATCGCTACGGTTGTTGCCCTGTATGGCTTCTCCTCGTGCGTTCACGGTAGGAGCACCTGTATAGGCGGTAACGGAAGAAGTAATCTCCTCGGGGCGAATGTTCCCGGCAATCTTGCGTGCCGACATTACACTCGCTTCATCGTTACGCTCTTTTGGTTGTGCCTCATCAATGAAGTGGAGCGGATTGCGTACACCTTGAATGTGGCTCGGCTGTAATTGGGTTGCATCAATAACGGCTACACGACCATTGGCAATGGCATCATCACTGAAACGTACTGCAACCTCTTTGCCCTGCAAGCCCTGTACAGGCTCTTGGCGGTCAATCTTATGACCACTGACACGTCTGTAACCTCTTGCTCGTGCATCCTGTGGAGTATCGTCCACCATATCGGGAACACCGTTGAGGGCTTCACGCTCGATGCGTTCTGCTTCCTCACGTTCAGCACGCAACTTCTCTTCCTCTGCCTTGCGGAGTGCTGCGGCTTCATCAGCAATTCGCCTACGTTCTGCTTCTGCATCCATCTTTCTGCGGTTAGCAGTTCCGGCAATCTTCTTCCAAATGTTCACTTCCTGCTGTGCCGCATCAATCGCCGCCTTGCGTTCTTTCTCGGCTGCAATCTTATCGGCAATGGTAGCACCACCTTTCGACTTGGCTTTCTCCAATTTCTTCAAAGCTGCCTCTTTGTCGGCAACCATTCCATCGGCTACGGTCTGCGCCATAGCCTCATCGCCCTCTGTCTGCTCAACGATAGCGTCCCAAGCGGTATCGCTGTCGGTTTGCTCATAAAGGGGATTGCCCTGCATATCCTTTGGTATTCTCTGCATTGCAGGAATATTTTGAGGGGCATTGTTGCCACTTTCAGGAATATTTTCGCCACCATTGTTACCCTCATTGTCGGCAGGCTGTTCAAATACCACTCCGTTATGCTCCATCAGCATACTGTCGAGTTCATCACGAGTGAACAGGTTTACACGTTTGCCATTGATAGGTGCTTCGGTATAAACCTCATATCTGCCGTCTGCATCTGCATCGGTAGTAATGTTACCACGAACAGCATTACCGTTCTCATCACGGAGGGAAACAAGGTCGTTGAGGGCATACTGCGGTCTGCTCTCTTCCTCAATAGCCTGCTGATAGGCTGCATTCTCGGCAGCTCTCTGTTGCTCGAACTGCGCCACACGTGCCAACTGCGCCTCCTCTGCCTGTTGCTGTATGGTCTCCTTGGCCAAGGGGAACACGTTTGTACCGTCCGACACATTTACAGTGCCGTCCCCATTATCCACAATACCCTCATCATTGGCTACAATCTGCACCTGTATCTGTGCATCATCGCCTGTAATGGTGTATGTGTCGCCCGGATTGAATGTAACAACACCATCAATCCTGTTGGCTGCCTCCTGTGCGTACTGCTGACGGATAGCATCTGCGGCAGTCTGCATTTCAGTTATGGGGTCTAACGCCTCATCAATGTTCAATATAGCATCGGGCGACACCTGTTCAAGTGCGCCTGTCTCTGCATCACGAACAATGATACTGTTGTCCGAAGCCTCGATGTCAATACCGCTACCGTCTGCATACTGCACAAGGTTTCCGTTGATAACATACACACGGCGGTCGTCCTGCTTCATCGTTGCGCCCTGTATCATACCTGTTGTGCGGTTGGTACGGGCATTTACCATTGCGTTGCTCTGGTCGATACGTCCGTCAATATCATCACGCACACGCTGTATCATACCGTCATATACCTGCTTTGCGTTGAGGTAGTCAAGGATGGTTGCACGTGCTTCATCGTTCCAAACCCCATTACTGCGCACCTCTTCCAATGCGTTCATTGGGTTGCTATCCATAAAGGCAAGCAAATCCTCGTCCACAATGGCAGAAACACGCTGACGTTGGTAGTCAAGCATATTCTTGGCATCGTTCATTTCTTGGGCTGAATGGATATTATAGCCGTCAATGTAACATTGACTCAACTCGTCTTCCTCTGTACTTGGTACAATACCATTCTTTCGTCTTGCATATTCTCCAAGATTGAAACCGCGCATAATCATCGTGTGTTCCATATACTCCAATGCAGCGGAACGCTGTTCTTCTGTCATTTCAGAATCATTGAATACCTGTGTTGCAAGTGCGCCCATATCGGCGTTGTCGGCATTGTCAATGAGGAGACGCATACCGTCCCAAACTTCGGGTGTAAAGGCTTCCGATGCTTTCGCATTGGATTTATTTACTAAATGTTTCAAATGTAGGTACTGTGCGCCATTCAATCCCTTGTTTATTCCTTTCTCGGCATAGTTTACACCCATTGTACTTGCACTTGTCAAGCCAATAGACATAGCCATACCGCCCCAAATGTCACCGTGAAACTCTCCACTCTTAAATAGATTATTTCCGTCTGCATCTTTCGAGGAGTCAAGATTTAGCATACTGCGCCACAACTGACCGTAATATTCCTCACCAACTTCGCCAAAGTATCCGTTTACGCCAACTTTGCCAAGAAATTCTGTTGTCTTTGAAAGAACAGTTCCTGCACCGGGACGTGTAGAACGAAGTATAGCAGCAGTCAGGTTTCTTGCTCCAAATGCTCTTGTAACATCAGAAACACCGGGAAGATGTGCACCCCACATTTCCGAGAAGTTCTCAATAACTTTGTCTGCACCAACCTCCCAAGCAGCTTCGCCCCAAGATGTGTCATCGGCAAATCGGAGTTCGTCTGTATTTTCATCGACAATTACAGGTCCAAGTTTTGTTTCAATGATTTCTGCTGCTGTACTTTGTGCTTGAACTGTGCCAACCATTAACGGAGCACGTATAAGCAAATCTTCGGCAGTAACGCCTAATGCTCTTGTCGTAGCAATCTTAGTAGTGTTCCATAATCCTTGCTCAGCAATCAAACGAGCCGCAGCACCTTTGCCTCCACTACGAATGGTCGCAAACAATCCATCTTTAGCGAGTCTCATACCGAGACTTTCTGTTGCATTGAGGCTTAACCTTGTAGCAGCCTTTGTAGCAATATGTGTCGGCACTTTTGTCGCAAGTTTAGATGAAAACCCACTAAAACCACCTGTTATTAAGAAGTCTTTCATAAAGGAAAGAGAACCGCCTGTAATGTTACCCCATTTAGCACCTGTACCCAAGTCACCAAATTCAGACATAACATTATTGTGCATATACATTTCGTACAATGCATCATTTTCTGCTTCTGTTAATTCTTCGCCTCTTTCGGCTCTTGTGGCAATCTGTAAACGAGTAGATGCATCACGCAGTGCATTCTTTCCGAAGTCCCAAGCGTCTATATCTGCAATGGATTGCCAAGTGTTACGTCCGAAGTCGTGCCAAAAGCGTTCGCCCTCATTATCCTTTTCTGAATAGTTCTCGAGTTGCTGTATCTGCTCTTCAAGTTGTCGTTTAGCAAGTCTCAAAGATTGGTATTCAGTATCGGTCTGAAATTCAAAACCATCTTCGGGTGTCATTCCGCTTGCACCGCCCATACGGTCTGCTGCCATAGTTTCACCCATTTCAGCAATAAAACCAAGAAAACCTTTTGGTTTATTTCGTTCTTGCTCCTCATACAGCTCACGTCCTCTTGCCTCCAAACGTTCCTCTATATCACGTAAACGCATATTTGCTTTACGCAACTGCCCACTGACGGACATATCAGCCGCCTGTCGGTATCTGAAACTTTCCATATCGGCAAGTCCCTTGCTTGTGTACCTGTTGCCAAGAGGGGTGATATAGGTTTTCTCGAACTTGCCGCTTTGTGGGTTGAACATCATACGTCCTTCGGCAGTCTGTCCACCGCCTAATGGTGCGTTCTCGTGGTACTCACGCATTGTTGCCATACGTTCGTTGAAATCGTCCATAGACTGCGCTGTACGGCGTTTCATCTGTTCGATACCTGCACTGAAACGTATTTTATCCTGTTCTGTGAGCGGTGTTTCGCCTGTCGGGGTGGCAGGTGTTTCCACTTCG
>JAZOQL010000237.1:0-2086 GCA_045656065.1 Rikenellaceae bacterium
CAAGCCCGACCTTCATTTTCGCAGTGACATCCTTGACGCTGTTCCCGATGGCGGAAAAAACCTTCTTCGCGCGAGTGCTGTTCTTCTCGACGCGATTCATTCTATCGGCAACCTTCTCGGCTTTTTCGGAGGCCGCGTCATACTGCGCGACCATTTCGTTCATCTCTGAACTTCCGCGCACTCCCTGTGCCGCCGCTCTTGCCCTATACACGAGGTCTTCGAGTTCGGCTTCCATCCTGTTCCTTGAGCCTTCGTCGATTTCGACCCTGATTCTCGCCTGAAGCCTCCCGATTTGCCTGTTCAGAGCCTCAAGAGTCCTCAGGTCTTCACTCGCATCAAAGTCCTCTACGTGCTGTCCCCTCGTCGCATCCTGATACCTTTTCTGAATCTCCAGTAATTCCTCATACTCTCTGTTGATGATTTCGAGGGTACTGACATTATTGTTGACATCGGAAGCGTCAATCTCTGGAACAAGCGCACTCTTTACAGAACCACCAACATCCTTCAGCCTTTCGCCAAAGCCTCGAATGCCGTTAATCAAGGACGAGAACATATCCTTGATAGACTTCACGCCTTTCGCGACCCCAGAGGTGTCAATCGCTGAATCTATTGTGATTTTGCCGTCGTCCATCTTTTATCCTAATACGGAAAGCAATCTCCGTTTTTCTTCTTCTTCCTCTTCGGACAGTTTCGCCTTCAACTTGCAGATATCTACGTTGTCGTTCCAGAACTCACGTTCCCACTTGTCCAAAGACTTGCCTTTCGCCTTTTTCTGGCGAAGCCCCATTATGGTCGTAAAGGCGCTCTCGCCAATCTCCATAAAGTATCCAAGAAACGTCCACCAGTGAATGTACTCGGCGGCACGGACTTCAAAGCCCGCAACCCTGTTTATCGCGGGAAAGATGAGGTTTGCGTCCTGTTCCCAGTCCATCGTCTTCGGATGGTGTTTGTCCTCTATCTTCCCGTTGTCAATGAACCATATCGCCTGTTTGTAGGCTTCCTTCAGGTCTTCTTCAGGGATGCTCTCGAAATCCTCGTATATGACCGTCATACAGACGTATATCTTGTCGGTGTCTTCGAGGTTCGGGTCATCAAAAGCCACTAAGACATTGAGAACATCCCTGTAATCGGTTCGTATGCCGTATTCCTTTCCGTTGACCGTCAGGCTCTTCGGAAGGTCGAAAATCATTTATGATACTTGCTCGTGTACTTTGAGACCCGCTTTTTGATTTTCTTTACTTCCGCGTCGAACTGTTTTGAGATGTACTGCCCGATGACTTCAATCGCCTGTTCGCAGTAGAACCGTCCTTTAACGGGCGAAAACGGGCTCACAGAGCCAAAGAACGCTTCGGCCATATTCCCGCCGAACACGTAATCGAGTGCCTCGTAAAGCCGCTTTTCGGCCTTCTGGAAGCCTTCGTCCGATACGTCCCCGTCAAGCGGTTCGAAAATCTCCTCGAACTTCGAAACGGTCTCGTTGTATCGGTTGATGATGTTGAAATCGGTCGGTCTGAACTTAAACACCCCGATTTCTTCTCCGTCCATATTCTGGATGGAAACGCGCTTTAAGCCGTCGTCTAATACGATAATCTCTTCGTTTTTCTCAATGTCAGCCATTGTATCCCCCTCTCTTTCTTAAAACACGGGACAGGGAATACTTTGTTATTCTCCCCTGTCCCTAAAATAAATTATACCCTCAGGGTTACGCTGAAGCCGTCCAAGTCTTCGTGGACGGGTTGAACGTGCCAGCAACCTTCTCGCCAACGTAATAAACGTTGAACGGAATCTGGTAGCCAGACGTGTCTCCGCCGTAAGACTGCGGCACGACGTAGCAATCCTGCTTGTATGCGGGATATGCCCCAGAGGTCTCGTCTTCCCACAGATGGACTTCGACCGAAGAGGTCTTGAGCGTATCGTCCGTGGCAAGCGTGTCTACGATGTTCTGAAGTTTCTCGAACAGCGCGTCGCCAGACCGTGCGTAGAACGGAGAGGAATCGCCAGAAACTTCATAGCCATTGTGCTGAAAGTTGTTCTGACCGAGGATGTTCTTCTTCTGTTCCGTGTCAGGGTTCAGTTCCACGTTGTA
>JAZOQL010000238.1:0-2469 GCA_045656065.1 Rikenellaceae bacterium
AGAGCGATTTGTCAGCCGTTGTGTCCATTAAGACGGGACAGAAGAATGGCGGCAAGATGGATTGGTTGAATATGCTTGCAGCCGTTCCTGTTGCGAAGAAAGGCGGCAACTGCAATCCAACCTATGCGTCATTGACCCTCACGGGCGCAGAAAAGTCGTGGGACTTTGGCGAGTACAACGTACCAATCGAGATTTGCGCCGATGCGTTCAAGGCAGCCGTAAACGATTGCTTTAAGAACGGCATTTTGCAGGGTGAACTCAACACGGGTACACGTCAGCCTGACATCACGGGCACACGTATCGCCGAGGAAATTATCCTCCCACTTGTTGCCAACGCATTGCGTGAGGCTATGTGGCGCGTTGGTTTCTTTGGCGATAAGACAGCCGACCACGTTTCGGGCGGTGGTGTCATCACCAACGGCACAGACTTGGATTTAATCCAGATTTGCGATGGCTTGTTCAAGAAAGCCGCAACCATCATCACCAACGACAGCAGCAAACTGACAGACTTCTCCGCTGTCAATGGTGCTGCATCGTACAACTTGCAGAAAGCAGCCGCAGCCGTTTCGGGTGTCGCTACCTCTTTCATCGAAAGTCTGTTGCAGGACGCAGACAGCCGTATCATTGCCAACGGCGGCAAGTTGAAGATGACCAACTTGATGTTCCAAGCCTTGCGCAAGGACTACAACGCGCAGTACCACGCAACTATTCCGTTTGAGAATGTTGCGCGTGGTGTGCAGATTTCCGAGTACGATGGTGTACCTATCGAGGTGTTGCCCGAGTGGGACTACTGCATCAACAAGTATGAGAACGATGGCACAAAGTGGAACAACCCATATCGTGTCATCCTTGCTGCCCGCGAGAATTTGTTTATCGGCACAACTGACGAGAACCTTGTTCCCGACATTGAGTTGTCGTACGATACACGCACTCGCACCAACTTGCTCTTTGCCAAGTCGGACATCGACACCAACTACGGCGAGGACGATTTGGTTCAGTTTGGTTGGTAAGCCTTTCGCGGCATAGATTGTTTAACACGGGAGGGGCGCAAGTTCCTCCCAATCATAAAAATCGAAGAATATGGCAAATAATTGCGATTTCGCTTTGGCACAGAATATCGCCCCCGATTGCGATAACCCACAAGTGCGCGGTATCGAAGCCGATGGCTTGATTATGAACCGCAAGGACGTGGATTTCGCATCGTGCGTTAAGGACAGCACCAACGCGGCAATCATCAAAACCTTTGTCCTCAAAACTGGGTGCAAGGCTTACGATATTCAGCAGTTGGGCGCAACTCCTTTCACGGGTACGCAGTCCGCTTTCACCGCGGGAACGTATCGCAACAAGTTCACTCACGATGTGCAGTTCCTTGTCCCCGACCACTCCCCAGATGTCTGCAAGAACATTATCGACAACCTTGCCAATGGCGAGTTTGTTGTTATTCTGTTCAACAAGCACAAGGGTACGGACGGCAAGGCCAAGTATCAAGTGTATGGCTTTGAGGGCGGTTTGCGCCACACCGAGGGTACTCGCGCCCCTTACAGCGACGAAACAGACGGCGGTCATTTGGTAAAGTTGCAGGAGATTGCACCCTCTTCGGGCATCTTTATCTACGACACAGACGAAACAACGACCGATGCGGCCATTGCTTCGTTGAGGACACCACAGCCTTAAATGGCAGAGTTGAAACTGAACGAGGTCAAGAGCGCGTTGGAAGAAATGCGCCCCCGCTTTGATGCGGGATTTACGGGTGCAGACAAAGCGTATCTTGACCGCGTTTATTATCGGTTGTTTGGTAAGGAGTACCCGCACAAGGGTACTGGGTGCAAGGATTGTTACCGCGACCAATTTGTAATCATCAACGCGCAGTTGAAGAAGATTACAGAATTACCGAATATCGAGTATGCGCTGAAAAATGGTGTCGTGCTTGCTATTCCGTTCACAAACAAATATATTTCGGGTGTCGTTGCTCCAGAAATCGCGGAGGAAATTCTACGAAAGAACCCACAGCGTGCAAATCTTTTCTCTATTCTGCCCGAGGATTGGCAGAAACGTTGCGAGAACGCGCGCAAAGATGGCGAAGAGGTAGAGAGTACACCGAAGAAGAAAAAAGCGCACAGAGCGCAAAAGAATGAACCAACAGAAACCGAAACCGCAACCGAGGAAAAGGGCGGCGAGGGCGAAAAATAATCTACGATGAAAGCAGCAGAGGTAAGCAGACCCGAACAGCGTGTAGAATTACGCGGGTGGCAGAAGATAGGCATAAAGGGGTATGGTATGCCGAGCAACGATTATCCGCAAGTTGTGCGTGATATTGTTCGCGGTAGTTCCACGGCTACAAGTTGCCTTGGCCGATACGTTGATTTCTTGGCGGGCAAAGGCTTGGACAACGTATTGCTTGGCGATGCTGTTATCAACCCGAACGGCGAGACGTGGGACGGCTTGTTGGCAGCGGTAGCGGCTGACTTG
>JAZOQL010000239.1:0-6308 GCA_045656065.1 Rikenellaceae bacterium
GAAAATCGAGCAGGTTCATATCATAAGGGACCTCATAATCGCGAACAAAGTTATCATCTTCGTCGCTCAACATTCTCCAGGTAAAAATCATTGACATAGTATTCTCAATTTTATATTTCTGCAAATGTAACAATTTTTCTTAAAAATATCATCGTATCACACCTATCCGGAAAATCGTCGAGCGCGGGTTTTTGCGCCTCGCCAAATGCAACACATTTCCAATCAGGCAATGAAACACACTCATTTACTACACATTGTATATGCTCTTCGTTGTGATTGAGCAGTGTTTGAAGTTCGTTTTCGTTTTGATATCTACACAATCTCACCTCTCCCATCTGCGTATCGGACGAAAAGCCATCTTTGAACAGGAAAAAATCCCCTGCCACAAAAGGTTGACAACAAACTGCCAGCCGCGCCTTTTGTCTGCGCACTACAGAGCGATACTCATCACTTGCTATATCGTAACGATTGAATGCTTCTATGAGCCTTTCCACATCAAAATCCTGCGGCAAAAATATATTTGTAACATTTCGACAACCTAATCCGAAATATGCAAATACATCATCAGCCAGCCGCTCGAGTTGTTCATCAGACTCGCCACCCGACAACAGCGCTACACTTATTCTGTGCGAACGAATAATGTGCGGTTTATCCGCCCAATCCCTGAGCAACATCTCGGCAGTCGAGTCGCTACCCATAAACAGCAGCGCGTCTGCGCCATTATCTATCGCATCGACCACCTCAACCCGTGCACCGAGATATTTGTTCAGCAGGTCGGCTGCATAGCACATCAGCACCCTATCGCGGCTCGAGGGTTTCAGCAACACACGATGTCCCACAAGCACTGCACAAAAGAGGTCGAAAAAGCCCACCAGCGGAATATTTCCCGCAGTAACCACCATCACTCTGGCAGGCACCGCTACTGGCAACCCATCATACCGTGCGAGCCACTGCGATAGTTTCTCGACACAGAGAAACTCATCAGCCACAGATTTCACCGCACGCCTTATGTTCGACTCGGTAAACCACTCATTCTGAGCCGCAGCCTGAGCCACAACTGCATCATCAATAGATTTCAGTGCTCGGGCAATATGTTCTATTTTGCTTAAATCGACCATTTCGGGTTCTTTATTTTTTCGCTAAGATAATCATTCTGAACAAAATTATGTAACTTTACAATTCAAAAATTATTCTTAAAAAAGATAACGCAGTGATGATTAAATACTTAGCATTAATTCCGGCGCGCTACGCCTCAACCCGATTCCCGGCAAAACCTCTGGCCGACATCTTGGGCAAACCGATGATTCAACACGTCTATGAACGTGCAGCCCGATTGTTCGAACACTGCTACGTAGCCACCGACGACACCCGCATCGCAGATGCCGTAACAGCATTCGGCGGCAATGTAGTGATGACCTCAACCGAACACCGCAGCGGTACGGACCGTTGCCGCGAGGCTCTCGAAAAAGTTTCGGCAGAAACAGGTATTGAATTTGATGTAGTGGTAAATATTCAGGGCGACGAGCCATATATCCAGACCGAACAACTCGAATTGATTAAGAGTTGCTTTGCGGATAGCAACACGCAGATTGCCACACTTGTAAAACCATTCTCGGCTGACGAGGATATTTTCAATCCCAATCTGCCGAAAGTTGTGCTCAATGCTCGCAGCGAGGCGATGTACTTTAGCCGCTCGCCTATCCCCTATCTGAGAAACCTTCCTCAGGAAGAGTGGCAATCGGCACACACCTATCTGAAACATATCGGATTGTATGCCTATAAATCAAACATTCTGAAGGAGATAACTTCGCTCGAGGCAGGCGAACTCGAAAAGCTCGAGTCGCTCGAGCAGTTGCGCTGGCTTGAAAATGGCTACAAAATTAAAGTAGCAAAGACCGAGTTTGAGAGTTACGCAATAGACACGCCCGAAGACCTTGAACGACTGCTTGAGGTTTTAAGACGAAATGCCATTTAAGGGCCGATTACAAAAGTATTAGACTCACAGCCATAACGGCCATACCAATGATTACACCGAGTATCGAGAGGTGGTGCATACCATACTCCTCGGCACTCGGCAGCAATTCGTCTATGGCAATATAGACCATAATGCCCGACACCACTGCGAATATGACATTGAGCATCACAGGAGTCATCAGTGGCATCAATATAAGGTATGCAGCCAGAGCACCAATAGGCTCGGACAGCCCCGACAAAAATGAAAACTTAAATGCCTTCGCGCGACTATTCGTAGCAAAATATATCGGGATAGCAACGGCGATACCCTCAGGTATGTTGTGGATTGCAACAGCGATGGCGATGGGAATACCGACCGTAGTGTCTGAAATCGTAGCCATAAACGTAGCTACGCCCTCGGGGAAGTTGTGGACTCCAATGGCTATGGCTGTGATGATTCCCGCCTTAGCCATCTTCTGAGGCGATGGCATCGCACCGTCCATCATTTCGACCGACTTGAGCTCGTGAGGATTCTCCTTTTCGGGCACAAGATAGTCAATCAGCGCAGCCAACAATATCCCCGCAAAAAAGGATACTGCACACCAAATCTGTCCCGACTTTTCGCCGAAGAGTTCAATCAGCTCGGTGCGCGAATCGCTCAGCAACTCCGCAAACGAAACATACAACATCACACCCGCAGAAAGTCCCAACGAAAACGACAGGAACTTTCTGTCGGTATGATGCGCAAAAAATGCAATGGCACTACCAATCCCCGTAGCAAGACCTGCTCCCAGAGTCAGAATAAATGCCAATGTAATGTTATCAGACACCTTCTAAAAAAATTTAGTTTGTCTTGAATTTGAATTCAACTTTTTTCAGTTCTTCGTTAGCTTTGGTGATTTTACTCTCCATTGAAGCCTTGAACTTTTCGATTTTTGCCAGCAACTCAGCATCGCCCGTAGCCATCATCTGAACCGCCAAAATAGCTGCATTCTTTGCTCCGTCGAGTGCTACGGTAGCCACAGGAATACCCGAAGGCATCTGCAAAATCGAGAGAATACTATCCCAGCCATCAATCGAATTAGATGATTTGATGGGCACTCCAACCACAGGACAGGGTGTCATAGCAGCAATCACACCCGGCAAGTGAGCAGCTCCACCTGCACCAGCAATAATCACTTTTACACCACGTTTGTGAGCCTCTTTAGCAAAATCCGCAACCATATCCGGAGTACGGTGTGCCGACAAGGCGTTAATTTCAAACGGAATCTCCATCTCATCTAAAAACTCGGCAGCTGCACTCATAACTTTGAGGTCCGAAGTGCTGCCCATAATAATGCTTACCAAAGGTTTCATATTGTACATAATTTTGTTTACCTTTGCAAAGGTAAATATTTTTTTTGAACGCTGTATATGGAGCGCATAAAACTAAACGACAAAACCTTCCACAAGGTGCTTGCCAAAGAGACGATAGTCGAAAAAATCGAGGCATTAGCCGACAAAATAAATTCTGATTACGCAGCCTGTACTACTCCGCCTATCATAGTCGGAATGCTCAACGGCGCCTATATGTTTTGTTCGGAATTGACTCAGCGACTGAATTTTAACTGCGAAATAACATTTCTCAAGATGCAGTCATACGTGGGCACCGAAAGTTCGGGGTGCGTATCCCAGCTCATCGGACTCGAACGCGACGTCACAAACCGCGACCTCATAATTGTCGAAGATATTGTTGAGACTGGAACCACTATATGTGCAGCGTGGGAGATGCTCAAGAAGGGCAATCCCCGCTCGATAAAGATTGCCACAATGATGTTCAAACCCGAATCATATCACATCGAACACATTCCGATAGATTACTTTGCGATGGAGATTCCCGGAAATTTCATCGTCGGTTTCGGACTCGACTATGACGGGCTTGGCAGAAATTTACCTGATATTTATGCTTTAATGGAAGATTGATGAGACTCGAAAATTTAGACATACTCGAAAACGGCAAGAAGTTGCCGCTTGTCGAAGATTTTTATACAATTCAGGGCGAAGGTCGCCATACGGGAAAACCCGCATATTTCATTCGTTTGGGTGGTTGTGATGTTGGTTGCAGCTGGTGTGACGCAAAGATGACGTGGAATCCGAATATGTACCCGCCCGTTGAAGTTGACGGAATAGTAAAACGTGCCGTAGAGTTCGCAGCCCGCTCAATCGTAATCACAGGCGGCGAACCCGCACTCTACCCACTCGGCTACTTGACAGAGAAACTGCACGCCGAAAGACTCGAAATATTTCTCGAAACCTCAGGTTCGAGCCCGCTGTCGGGAATGTTTGACTGGATTTGCCTCTCGCCTAAACGCAAACTCGCGCCACTGGAGGAGAATCTGCAACGCGCCGACGAACTGAAGGTTATTATTCAAGATGAGTCTGATTTTGAATGGGCAGAACACAATGCACGATTCGTAAAGAAGAGTTGTCTGTTGTACCTTCAACCCGAATGGAGCCGCTATAACGAAATGATTCACAAGATTGTAGAATATGTCAAGGCCAATCCCAGATGGAACATATCGCTGCAATCGCATAAGTTTATGAGAATCCCATAATTGCATCAAGGTATATTCAATTAGGTTATGACCGAAACAACCAAACCGAAAAATATCTTTCCGATGTGGTGGGACATATTGGCAGTGATTGGAATTATGCTGCTGATAATGGGGCTCTTCTCGATGGTAATGATCTCAGTTGGAGGAGCATTTGGGCTGAACAGTGCCACCGTTTCATCACTATCCTACATAGGCAGTTTTCTGCTTGTGATATCCGGATTCTACATCTATCGTAACCTGCGCAAAGGAAAACCCGCACCACTGAGAACAATCGCTCGCAACACAGCCTCACCGCAATTTCTGTTGTGGAGTTTTCTCACAATCCTTTGGCTGGGCATAGCACTCGAACCATTGGTGTCGCTGCTGCCGACAGAGCACTTTGCACAAATCGACGGACTGGTCGAAAACCCCTACGGAGCATTGGTTTCGGTCATCGCAGCCCCAATTCTCGAGGAGTGGTTTTTCCGAGGCCAACTGCAACGCTCGCTCACAGCCAAATACGGAGCAATGACAGGCGTAGTTGTAGCATCAGTAATATTCGGAACAATTCACGGCAACCCGATACAAATCATATCAGCCATACCCTGTGGCATTGTGCTGGGCTATGTCTATAACCGCACACAATCTCTTGGAGCACCAATATTTATTCACGCGCTTAATAATGCACTATCATTCTCAGCCATCTCGATATTAGGCAGTTCGAGTGTCACGCTGAGCAAATTGCTCGACCAGCAACAGAGCATTTACTGGATAATTTACGCTTCGTGCGTAGTATTGGGCGCAGGCTCGCTGCTGATTATGATATTAAAACTTAGAAAAAAATAATAAATAGTCGATTTATTCCGTTTTAATTCGTACATTTGTAAGTTTTTCCGAGACTTATGACAAAGAGCAGATTCATATATATTTTGATGTCAATTGTGGTTGTAGCTGCGGCCACAAGCTCTTGTCTGCGTAAAGATACCCCAAAGGGCGAGTTGGCCGGAGTGCTGGCCAAAGTCGGAGACCAACGCCTTGTAATAGAAGATTTAGAGGGAATGTTTCCTCAGGGCATCTCAAAAGAGGACAGCCTGAAGATGCTCAACATCGCAGTCGAATCCTGGATAAAAAATCAACTGAAGATGAAATATGCCCAGAGCATAAAGCTCAACAAATCGGGCAAAATAGATAAACAGGTAGAGGAGTATCGCAATCAACTGCTCATTCACCAAAGCGAACAACACTACATTAACACCCACGTCGATACGACCATATCCGATTCTCAGATTGAGTTTTTTTACACCAACAGCACTACGGAATTTGCACTGATGTCTCCCATTATAAAGTGCTGTGTGTTGAGATTTCCGACCGATTTCAGA
Source organism: Rikenellaceae bacterium (assembly GCA_045656065.1). Lineage (GTDB taxonomy): Bacteria > Bacteroidota > Bacteroidia > Bacteroidales > Rikenellaceae > CAJGBR01. The sequence continues at coordinate 5,906 of JAZOQL010000239.1, forward strand.
CAAGGCAAAAAAATAGTAGAGCTGTTCAAGTCGAAAAAAGAGTCAGATTGGCTCGATTTGGTAGATATGGCAGACAAGAACAACCTTATGCTCGAGACATTCGACTCGTGGATTGAGGTGGCATACCTTAAAACTCTGCTGCCAGAAGATTCGAAAACCACGTTCGGAGAATACGCAGGAAAGAAAAAAAATATCTACGAAACGACAGACAAGCGCTATCGCTATCTGGTGAGAGTAGACCAATTCATAGATGCAGGAAACAAAAGACCTCTGGAACAGGTGAGAGATATTATCCGACAAATGATAATAAGACAGCGAGCTCAGAACGAACTCAAATTTCTGGAAGACAGCCTTATGCAATCAGCAATGAAAGAGGGTGTGATATTTGTTAACCAATCAGATA
>JAZOQL010000240.1:0-5947 GCA_045656065.1 Rikenellaceae bacterium
GTTATATCTCAGGAACCGAGGTATTTATCTGATATAGCAAAGTTTAAATACATAGGACAGATTGTCGATTCGGCAGATTATACTCCGCTGCCGCGAGCTGTGATTCACCTTGTTACAAAATTGCCATCGGGGTTGATGTCGCAATGGATTGTTTGCGACACACTGGGTCGGTTTGATTTCGAGATGACCAGCAGCAGCCAGAGCCGAATTGAAATCTCGATGTTGGGCTATAAACTAAAAACCATATATCTCGACAAAACTGCACCTATGAGGAATTTTGGGAAAATCCCTCTCTCTCCAGACCCAATGAATATTGATGAGGCTACGGTCAAGGCTCGACAACGGCTGAGTTACATCGTTGGGGATACGTTACGTATTGTGGCATCGGCTGTCAAAACAATGAAGGGTGATGCGTTAATTGACATACTGCGCCAGGTGCCAGAACTTTCTATCAATAAAGATGGTAGCGTTGCATATAAAGGCGAAACGATTACGACTGTAACAGTTAACAGCAAAAAGATTTTCGGAGATGACAATATCGCTCCATATTATCTGTTGAGTGCAAAAGATGCAGCCTACATTGACGTCTATGAAGAAGAGGACGAGAGAGAAAAGCGTGCCACGCTTGGTGAGGTTCGCAAGCGTAAAAAAATGAACATCTTTACTATTGAGGATTTTGACCACTACACAGCAGGTAGCTTTATCGCAGAAAGCGGTGTCAATGGGGAAAATAGCCAACAGCGAGAGCTTAATGATAGGTATGCGTTTGGTGGTGGCATCGGACTATACAGCGAATCTCGTCAGTTAATTTTAGAGTCTGCCATTTCCAATATAAATCAAGGATCTGCATTCTATTCTCCAGCAAATACTTTGCTTGTTGTTGGTCCGAATCCTACAGATAGTAAATACGCCAAACTTTCGTATGGAACTGAACGAAAGAATCGCAACAAATACAATGTCAATTTTATATGGAGTGATTCAAAATCAGAAAGATTTCTCCATCGTGAATTATCCTACTATAAACACGAAAATTACGATTCTCAGGCAGAACGCAGTGTGATGTCGGATATCCAAAATGCTAATTCTCTCAATGGTGGATTTACTATGGATTTGATGAGTAATCCTAAGACTACATTAAATTTTTCGAGTAGTTTATGGTATTCTGAATCAGAGTCTACACGCGACCAATTGGCAGAGATGATTCGAGATAATGTCGTGATATCATCATCTAACAGTCAGTCGAAGTCAGATATGTCCAATTATAACATTCCAGTTAATTTCAAATTCACACACAAATTCAATAATCAGCATCTATTGTCAGTTGGTGGTAGTATTAATTATACCAATATGTCACAAAATTCAGATCGTGATGTGAATGATGTAAACAACTCTGACTTGAATACCGTAACGCTAGTGGATATTGACAGTAAAAATCCAACGCTGAATGCAAATAGCAATTTGAAATATAGCCATAATTTCAAAAAACTCAGTAATATGGTATTTGATTTCACTGCAGGTATATCTTATCAATCTGCAGACAAGACACAAATAGCTTATGACCGAGTTACAGGAGAAATCAACGAACTTTATTCAACAGACCAAAACAATAGGCAAAAACAGATGAATATAGGAGTCGGTACAACCTTAGCTCGAAATATAAGATTCGACGTTAGTTATATCCGAAGCAATCTACAGAATGAAGAGTTTGACAATGATGTTGATGCCAATTTTAATACGATTGATATGTCGATGAATTTCAAATTCTGGGACATTAATGCAAATCTGTCAAAACGGACTCAACTGCCGCAAGCCTCAATATTGTCAAACAAATTGAATGTGGGGAATCCATATTATCTGATAGTTGGTAATGCAAACCTTGAACCTATAAAGTTGTACAATCTGGCACTGTCAAAATTCGTCAGAATTAAAAAGGATATAGTGAGTCTTTCGGTCAATGCAAAGTATTACACAGATAATATTGTCTATCGAAGAAGATATTTTGCAGAATCGACAATTTTGCCAGAATATGACAACTATGTGGTAAACTCCGGAGCCTCACTCGTAATGCCATTTAATGGCTCTGATAAATGGGAGTTGGGAGGTTCGATATCTGCAAATAAAAATGTGTTGAAAGTGGGATCATTCCGTAATGTATTTACATATAACTATAAACGTGATGCGGAGGAGGTTGACACAAAAATGGAGTATTCAAATCAACATCACGTGTCACACAAATTTGAATATACGTCAAACTTCTCGTATGTATTTAGAGTGTCACTAAATAACAGATTTAGTTATATGTATTCCAAACGCCCAAGGAATATATCGGAATCAGGTTTGTCAAATGAGATGAGCATTTATGCAGTAGGTGATTTATTTGATAGATTCAGGATTGAAGCTGCATATTTGATGAACTACTATAATACGCCATTTGCCAATAGAGAGTCTCACACTTTGAATGCAAGAATCGGTATGAGAATTTTCAAAAACAGAATGGGAATTATAAGCCTGAATGCAATGGATATTCTTGGGAATAATGACCAGTGGCAAACTATGCAAACATCTTTGGGTATTGTAAGTCAGATGTCACAATGTCTGAGTAATTACTATTCAATTTCGTTTGCTTATAGATTTAATAATAAGAAATAGCAAAGTTTAACCATCAAATTAGAAGTAAAATGAAAACGTGTTTCAAAGCATTGACAGTAGTAGCTGTTCTGTTGATGACAGCCATATCCAATCAAAGTATGGCTATGAGTGCACCCGAAACGGAGGATACCGTAAAGAGATGCGAAGTGAATATCCCATACACTACAGAGGGGAAAATTTACACTTTTAAGGAAATTGAAGCAATGCCTTGGGAAAAGAGATTAGTTGCTCTTTGTCATCTTGTTTGGAAAAATCCAAACATACATCAGAGTTGTGTACTGAGTGTTGACCCGGAATGCTACAGAGTGGGTATTAAGCGAGGTGAATTGGTTTATTTAGCATATATTTTCAAAAAGGGCACACGTACAAGTGTCAAGATATGTGGAGTTTCTGCAACCAAAAAAGACTTAGATGCTGGAATCTTTGTCGTTTCAAAGGTTGCGAAAGGAAATTCAATGTGGTGTGAATGGGAAGGTCGGGATACTAATCCTGCGAATCAACCATTGGTTTTAAAATATACGATGAAGGTCGTTGATTAATTTCCATTTAATATCTAAAATAAAAGGTTGCCATAGACTACAATGGCAACCTTTTGTCGTTTATAGGAATTAATAGTGCACACGTTTTACTTTTGACAATGCGGGCGGATTTGAAATCGTAATTTTGCGATATCAATAATAGAGTCGCAATGAACAAAGAAAAATTACCTTGTTTGCAAGTGCAACGGCGACTAAAGAGCATATATCTGAAGTATAAAGATAGGGAATCTGATAAAGGGATTGCTTTCCCTGAAGAAGTTAAATCCGAAAACGGGATATATGGGATTTGAAAAATACCAGTATAAATGCGTAGAAACGGGTTTGGTGCATTTTTTTGGTGCAGATTTTTGGATATAGAAAAAGCCTACAAGATTGAAACTCAATTACTTGTAGGCTTCGTGGCGGAAAGAGAGGGATTCGAACCCCCGGAACAGTTGCCCGTTCACCGCATTTCGAGTGCGGCCCAATCGACCTCTCTGGCATCTTTCCAATTCTGCGCAGCAAAGGTACATCTTTACACCTTTAAAACCAAACATTTTTTCATTTTTTATAATCACAGCCAACCTGTCTAAATGAAAACAAGCAGAACAAATCTTTTGATTCATTCTGCTTGCCATTTTGTTTTTGGAAATTAGCCTCGGCCTGTTGAACCAAATCCGCCTTCTCCGCGAGTTGTTTCGCTCAGCTGTTCAACTTCTTCCCATTCTGCCTGTTCGTATCTTGACACTACGAGTTGGGCGATTCTCTCACCCGGCTTGATTTCAAATACATCGTGTGAGATATTAACTAAAATAACCTTAATCTCACCTCTGTAGTCGGGGTCGATGGTTCCGGGCGAATTCAATACCGTAACGCCGTGTTTTGCAGCCAATCCGCTGCGAGGTCTGACCTGAATTTCGCTACCTTCGGGCAGTTCTACGTATAATCCTGTCGGAACCAATACCCGTTCCAGAGGACACAGCATCATAGGATTTTCAATATCGGCACGAACATCGAGTCCTACTGAATGTGGTGTTTCGTACTGAGGCAGTGCATAGCGCGATTTATTAACAACTTTTATCTTCATAAGTGTAGGTTTTATTCACAAAGGTAATAAAATAATTGATGCAAAATATGTGGATATGAAATATTTTGACAAGTATTTTGAGTGTGTTGTATATTAATTAAATGTATTTGTCTGTGTGGTGCTCTATTTTGCAGCAGTCTCCAATGGCAGAGATACGTATTGAGCAAACTCCTCGACTTGCTTTGGGTTCTCGGCAATGATATACAGTTTGTCTCCGAGCTCGAGTCGTGTGCTGCCGCGAGGCGAGAAAAATCTGCCTCGGCGGTCTATCAGGACTACAAGTATGGAATCCGGAATCTTTATTTCAAGAATCTGACGGCCGGCAACGTGCGAATTTTCAGTCACTACGACCTCGCGCAACTCGCTACGATACGTATCGGCAAGATGGACAAAGTAGTGCGGCTTCAGCTTAGACGGAACCACAAGTCCAAGCAGTCGTGCACAGTGGAATACTGTCGAGCCCTGAAACAGCAACGATGTCAGAGAGATGAAAAATACAATATTAAAGATTGTTGAGGCCTGAGGTACTCCGGCTACGAGTGGGTAGGTGGCGAAAATTATCGGCACTGCACCTCTCAGTCCGCACCACGACAGGAATACTCGGTCTCGAGTCTGCATCTTCCACGGCAGTGTACACAACAAAACCGCTACGGGACGTGCAATGAATATCAGGAACAGAGATATGATTATACCCGGAATTGCGATTTCCCACATCTTCGATGGGAAGACCAGCAGCCCTAAGGTCAAGAACATCACAATCTGCATCAGCCAGGATATACCATCAAAAAATTTCATCAGACTGCTCTTGTGGACTATTGTCTTGTTGCCCAGAATTACCCCCATTATATATACAGCCAAAAAGCCGTTGCCACTTGCCGCATCGGTCACCGTATAGGCTATAAATACTAATGCCATTGCCATAACAGGGTAGAGACCGTCAATGTCGAGTCGTATTCGGTTTATGAACCAGACGCTCAGTTTTCCGAATACAAAACCGCCCAATGCGCCGATAATCATTCCGCCGAAAAATTTGGGTATCAGCATCAGCCACGAACTTTCTGGGTTCTGAATCAGCGATATGAGCGAGACCGTAAGAAAGAATGCCATCGGGTCGTTGCTACCACTCTCAAACTCGAGCAGCGGGCGCAGATTGTGTTTCAGTCCCGCCTCCTTTTGACGGAATATAGCAAATGTCGATGCGGCGTCGGTAGACGAAATTGTGGCTCCCAACAGCAGCGATTCAATCAGCGGAAAGGTCCCCATTGCATAGTAACAGAATACCCCAACACACAATGCTGTCAGCAAAACACCCAAAGTCGAAAGCGTGACACCCTTGACCCAGATGGGTTTGATGTTTGCCCAATTGGTATCCATACCACCAGAAAAAAGAATGATATTGAGGGCAATTACCCCTAAAAATTGAGCTATGGTTGGGTCGTCAAACCATATCCCTCCGATTCCCTCCGAGCCGGCAAGCATACCAACTCCGATGAAAAGCATCAATGTTGGTACACCTATTCGGTAAGAAGTTTTACTCGATACAACACTGATTAACAGCAGTATCCCTCCGAACATCAAAATATTTTCTAAAGAAAATGACATATTTTTTAATTTTTATTTTGTTATTCACAATTTTTGTTATACCTTTGCACTCGCAAATGAGGGGTTGGTGTCATAGCTCAGTTGGTAGAGC
>JAZOQL010000241.1:0-2314 GCA_045656065.1 Rikenellaceae bacterium
CCTCTTCGAGTATTGGATTTTCCTCTATTTCCTGTTTTATTCGCTGTTCGAGCAGCAAAGTTGGCAGCTCCAGAAGTTTTATCATCTGAATCTGCTGGGGTGATAGTTTTTGAGATAATTTTTGTACCTGACTCTGACTTATAGTGCCCATAATATTGAATAGAATTTAAAGATTTAACTATTGCAGTTTTAATATGAATAAATGTTCAATTCGGGTTTCGAGTCATCTATTTAATGATAGATTGCAGAAAACCGACGGTTTTCTGCAATCATATTTGGGTTTTAATATCAGATTAAAATTCTGCGTTATTCGGAGTTCTCGGGAACGGAATCACATCGCGAATGTTAGCCATACCTGTTACGAACAGCAGCAGACGTTCAAAACCGAGTCCGAAACCACTGTGCGGAGCGCTACCGAATCGGCGAGTGTCCAGATACCACCACATATCCTTATCGGGAATTCCGAGTTCGTTGATTCTGTTGAGCAGTTTTTCGTAGTTCTCTTCACGTTGTGAACCGCCGATGATTTCGCCGATTTTCGGGAAGAGTACGTCCATTGCGCGAACGGTCTTGCCATCATCGTTCTGTTTCATATAGAACGCCTTGATTTCCTTCGGGTAGTTGGTCAGGATAACCGGTTTTTTGAAGTGCTTTTCAACAAGATAGCGTTCGTGTTCGCTCTGCAGGTCGAGTCCCCAGCTCACAGGGTATTCAAACTTCACACCCGAGTTCTTCAGGATTTCGATACCTTCCGAGTAGTCGAGTCTTACGAAATCGTTGTCAATTACGAATCTCAGTCTGTCAATCAGTTCGTTGTCATACATCTTAGCCAGGAACTGAAGGTCGTCCATACAGTTATCCAGAGCATACTGAATAAGGTGTTTAAGGAAATCTTCAGCCAGATTCATATTGTCTTCGATTTCGAAGAACGCAACTTCAGGCTCAATCATCCAGAACTCAGCCAAGTGGCGCGGAGTGTTCGAATTTTCAGCGCGGAACGTAGGTCCAAATGTATAAATCTGACCCAAAGCCATAGCTCCGAGTTCGCCTTCGAGCTGTCCTGATACTGTCAAATTGCAGTGTTTTCCGAAGAAGTCCTGAGTATAATCAACCTTGCCCTCTTCGTTGCGAGGAAGCTCTTCCAGGTCGAGTGTTGTTACGTTAAACATTTCGCCTGCACCTTCACAGTCTGATGCTGTAATCAGCGGAGTGTGAAGATAGTAGAATCCGTGATTGTTAAAATATTGGTGAATGGCAAAAGCCATAGCGTGACGAATTCTGAGCACTGCGCCGAATGTGTTTGTTCTTGGACGCAAGTGTGCTATTTCGCGCAGGAATTCGAGTGTGTGACCCTTTTTCTGCAAGGGGTATGTTTCTGGATTTGCACCTCCGTAAAGTTCTACTTCCGAGCCCTGAATTTCGACCGACTGACCTGCACCCTGACTTGCCACGAGTTCGCCCACGACTCTGACACAGGCTCCGGTTGAAATGCTTTTAAGTAATTCTTCGTCAAATTTTGATGGGTCGAGAACTACCTGAATATTATTTATTGACGAACCGTCATTAATAGCCAGAAATACTACGTTTTTATTTCCACGTTTGGTTCGTACCCAGCCTTTTACGGTGACGGTGTTACCTGGCTGGCCCTGTTTCAGCAGATCGACAACTTTGGTTCGACCTCCGTCAAGATTAACATTCTTCATCTTTAGTTCATATAAATATCTATTGCCGCAAAAATAATCATTTTTATTGAAACTTCAAAGACTATTCGGGTATATGTTTTGCATCTTGCAAATATATAATCAAAATCAAGCACTATGGAAAACTTAAAAAGCAGAGCACAATTATTAATAATAGCGGGGTATTTGATATGGTCGTTTGATTATTCCATATATAGGTATATGTTTCCGCAATATATCAATCCATTGGCAATGACTATGTTGACCCTTGTTGTGAGTGGGGTGATTTGTCTGTTGTCATTTATCTGGATTAAGGGCGAGCGAATCGACCGGCACGATTTGTCTGTATTTGCAGTGGCTGGTTTGCTGATGGGGGTGGTGAAAAAAGGAGCTATGATGGTGGGTATGAGTGATACTACGCCCATTGATGCTGCGATAATTTCCACTCTTGGGCCGGTGATGGTTATGATTTTGGCTGCATTTCTCAGGATTGACAAACTGACCACGCGAAAAATTCTCGGCATTGTGATGGGGATTGTGGGGGCATTGATAATTGTGGTTTGGAAGTCGGAGGCCAAGCGGTCTTAGGAAGACAACATCATTTTTCAACTCCTTGGCTCACAGAACGACATGGC
>JAZOQL010000242.1:0-5633 GCA_045656065.1 Rikenellaceae bacterium
AAATGATGTTGTCTTCCTAAGACCGCTTGGCCTCCGACTTGAAATTGATTTTCAATCTTGTAGGCTTTTTCTATATCCAAAAATCTGCACCAAAAAAAATACCACAAAAATGCCCCAAACACCGTTTCTACACACTTCTAATGGCGTTTTTCAAATTCACATATCCCCTACTTCGTATCCCGTTTTCTGATTTGACTTATTCGGAAAAGCAAATCAGAAAATGAATAAGTGCTTGAAGAAAATAGCGTGCAGATTAGGATTAACAAGGGAGGTAAATATAACAGAGTATTGCGGAACTGACGAAGCGACATCACAACAAGGGTATGCGACGTCATCGCTACACACGCAGAAAGAAGAACTTTTGTCGTTCATTTTTTTTGACTGAAATGGAAGAAAAATTACACCACGCATTTTGTGCTGGCTGGCAGAACGAGAAAAGTGGTATATGATGTATGGGATATTGGGGATAAAAAAACACCCGTAGAAATGCGTAGAAACAGAGGTTGGTGCATTTTTGGCACAACTCTCTGGGCATAAAAAAAGCCTACAAGGCTGAAACTCAACATCTTGTAGGCTCTCTTTGTGGCGGAGAGAGAGGGATTCGAACCCCCGGAAGCTCTCACTTCAACGGTTTTCAAGACCGCCGCATTCGACCACTCTGCCATCTCTCCGGGGACAAAGGTAGATATTTTTTTTCTTTCTGCAAAAATTTCACAACTTTTTTTTCACAATTTTCATTACAAAAACTATAAATGCTTAATAATCAAAACTTAACTCGCAATTATTTTTTCACAAACTCGCACCTCAAAATTTGATATTTTTTATTTATATTCATATTTGAATACCAAATAAATTAACTACCTTTGCGAAAACTTACGAACTAAAAAAATACACGTATGAAAAGAAACCTAATTTTTACACTTATGTCAGTATTAGCACTGACATTCTCAAATTTTCAACTGACTCAGGCTCAGGTTGTAATCGGCGGAGGAATTATGTCCGGCACATTAATAAAAACCGAACAGCGCATACTTTCCAAGGAAGAATCCGACTCTGTTCACCTGAGTTTTATCGACAAATTCTCGACAAAATACTACGGAGTAGTTGTCGACTCTGCCACAAAAGAACCTATTCAAAGCGCCGTAATCTATCTAATGGGCGTATCTGATATAACCAAAGACCTTATAACAAAATCAACCGTAACAGACAAAAAAGGGCGATTCGAGATTTTAGTTTCAGGTCCGTCTAAATTAGAGGTATCTTGTTTGGGATACAAATTGCATTCTCAAAGAGTAAATCCACCTAAAGGACAACGCTCTGCAATGATGAACCGTATGGGACAAGTAACCTCGCAAGACCAAGATATTGACATTGGCGTTATTCGTTTGGCACCAGACCCATACCACGCCGACGAAGCCGTTGTTAAAGCCAGAATTCAAATGTTCGAGCAGCGAGGCGATACGACTCGTATTTTCCCAAAGCTCGCAAAAACAATGGAGGGTGACGCTCTAATTGAGGTTATAAAACAGATTCCGGGATTCAAAGTCGAAGAGGACGGAACAATCTATGAAAACGGTCGCAAAATTGAACGCACCTATATCAACAATACATTGCTTTTTGGCGAAGACCCTCGAACTGCATTTTTGAAACTCACAGCAGAGAATGCCCTTGCAATCGACACATACGAGGAGAAGGTCGACGAGACCGAGGCAGCGCTCACCAATCGAAAACAGGGAGATGACACACGACGTGTGGCCAACATTACGACAACTCGCAAAATGGATAGATATACCACAATGGAATGGTTAGCCGAAAGTGGCTTAGACCACGATAAGGATATTGACGGCTCGCGCAACATAAGATATGGTCTGTCCGGAGAATTAGGAAGTTATCGAGTCGGCCAACAACTACATTTTAGTGCTGAACACACAAACATTATCGCACGCAGCTCGATGTCGGGTAATGACATTATCGTCAAAAGCGGTAATCCTGAAAGCACAAAAATCGGAGCTCGTGGAAATATGCAATTGGGAGACTCGGTGTACGACGCACTTACAAAAAAGAACCACTTTGTGTCAAAAGGCTATATCACAGGCGAATATGATTTCGACAACAATCGAAATTCAAACATATTACGCTCATCATCATCATATTTCCCAACTGTGAATTTCGACTCTCAGGTCATTGATAACACACAGAACTCAAATTCCAAAACACAGAACCATCGTGGCGTAATAAATTATATGGGACACGGCAAATTCCCATTTTCAATACACATTCGCCCAGAATTCACAAAGGAGGAGAGCTTTTCAGACAATCAGACAACAACCACTACCGACGGTTCGTTGTTGTCAAAAACTAACAATACAACCAGAACTGAAACAAAGCGTTACGGGGTAGTTTCCAATATCAACTCACACCACAACTTGATATCATCTAACAAGATAAATGCCCCATCAAATTCGCTGTCATTAGGATTTACCGGAAATTTGAGTTACAGAAACAGCGAAGGCGACAATCTGCGCGATTATGAAATAACAGACCGAGAAGGGACAAATCTCACAACCCTCACAATCGAATCTGAACGTCCAAACATAAATGCAGATATCAAAGGAAATTTACAATTCAACCGAAGCACCGTATATGACGAAAAGAACAAAAGCGGATATAACAAGATGTCACGCTTCGGCATAGGCATTGAAATGGGATATAAATATAACAGAGACAAGAATTACACAATAGCATTGAATCAGGCTACAGGTGAAATCGACTACGCATACTCTGGCGATTATATCAAGAACAACCAGACAACATCTGTCGGAATGAACATTGCAAAACAATGGAAATCGGGACTCTCCGTCCGCATCGGAGCCGAATACTCAAAAGAAAATGTCAAAAGTGATGAGGAGATCCCCAGCAAAGCACACGTCAACCGAGATTTTGAAGCAATAAACTATAACGCAGCATTCAACTACAATCTTCTAAGTTTGACTTTCGGCACACGAGCCAATATTCCTTATGTGAACCAATTGTCGAGCACACTTGACGTAGACAATCCAATGTATCTCACATCGGGCAATCCGAATCTAAAAAGCGGAAGAACATATAGTGTGAATTTAAGTCTCAATAACAGATCGTACGAAAAGCCGCGAAAAGTAACTGTTCAAACAAATATTTCATTCTCGGTCAATACCGACCCGATAACAACTATTCGTCGCTACTTTAAGGAGAGCACCATTCTGCCCGAGTACGGAAACTATGAAGCTGTTGCGGGGGCTACGCTCAACACACCTATGAATGTCGGTAATAATATCCAGAGCAACGCCTACATCAGTGCTGCGTATATGCTGCAAAAGATTAACACCTCGTTTGGAGTATCGGTCAACGGCAGCTACAGCAACCCATTCGCAAGCATTGATGACGAGGTTATCAGAAACGAAAATTCAAGCACAAGATTTAACGTGAATATAATCAGCACACCGACTCGAAAATTGCGTTTGAACATCTCGAATGAGACATCATTCTCGTGGCAGAAAAATGATAAATACAGCGACCGTTCGCGCGCAAACGAACTAAAAGCGAGTCTCAGATTCGACTTCCTGAATCGTATGACCTTTACACCAATGTACACCAACACCTATCAAAAGGCATACACTACGGGTCAGTCTTACGAGCGCAATGCGCTGAACCTCTCGCTCGGAGCAAGAATGCTCAGAAAGCGCAACGGCCTGTTATCAATCAATGTGTACAACATCTTCAATGACAATCCGGGATACTATCTGAACATAACAGACCAGTACATCTCTGAGAATTGGAGACAACAGTTTGCACGATTCTACTCGATTTCATTCCAGTACAAGTTCAACTCGCTTGACCACAAAAGATAACAAAACAAGACAACATAACAATCGAGGTCGGATTCACCATCCGACCTCGATTTATTTTGCGCTAAAACAACCACTGATCAAAATAGTAGTAAGCCACCCCACAGACCACAAATCGCAAAGTTTTACCCACAAACATCAGCAGCGCACTCGACCAAAAATTAATCTTGTAAAAGCCGAGCCCTACTGCAAAGATATCTCCCACAAATGGCAGCCAGGTCATCAGGGCAATCCAGCTACGCCAACGGTCTATTTTTGATTGTTGTCTTTCGAGTTTTTCGCGCGAAATATGAAACCAGCGCTCGATCAGCTGCCAATTACCCGCACGCCCGACCCAATATGAGGTCAGCCCTCCGAGCCAATTGCCCAGCGAGGCCACAACAATCGTAGCGACAATATCGCCTCCCGCAGCCAAAAGCGCAGCTACCAACGCCTCGGAACTGAACGGCACAACCGTAGCCGCCAAAAACGAGCCCCCAAAGACTCCCCAATAGCCATAGTCCGATAACCATTCCATAATTATAGCCATTATTAACTCACAGCACAAAATTAAAAAAAAATTCCCGATAGCTCAATTTTGGGGAGGCGATTTTCAATAATGAAAAAAAATACGTACCTTTGTGGTTCGAAAAGGGGCTGACCGGTTTTGACAGCAGGCAGAGTCGATTGGCAAGCATACCGAGCGTTGTGTGTAGTGCTCGTTAAAGAAAATGCTCAAACTACAAATGGCAATAATAGCTATGCACTCGCTGCTTAATTTTACAAGGTAAAATTGCTTAATCGCTGCTGCCAAGGCTGCAGTGGCGACGAGTATCCCGCCGAGAGTTTCTCCTATTGATTCGAGGCATACGGGGTATCATCACAAATGGGATAGCAATTCGAGTGGTCGTGCAGAGGAGCGAAATCACTAACGACATAAGGGATTGAATAATGTCTGTTCTGCGCAATATCTTTCCCCGACAATTGAGCCAGAACTAAGTATGTAGAAAACCCTTGGGTTCCCTGTTTGGACGAGGGTTCGACCCCCTCCAGCTCCACAAGACGTAACGAAACGAGATGTTGATTCCACAACATCTCGTTTTTTTGTCCGTTTTTTTTGATTTTCAGAAAAATTTGTTTAAGTTTGTTGTGTTATAATCACCGAGTTAAACAAAAATTTAAAACTTATGAAAGCAATTTTTAAATTTGTTTTTGCGCTGTTTCTTTTGGCAACTGTCAGCAGTGTTTCGGCTCAGGACTACTATTACAGCCACAACGGAAAACCAATACAATTAGGGGACTCTGTTCTTGTAGCAGTAGCTTGGAACGCAACACCAGAGGTAGAACAAATGCATTTTGACGATTTGATGCAGCCTTCAAAAGAGGATATTCAAAAACGTCGATTTGCCTTTTTCGTTTACCCCAAAGCTACTCGAATTGTAAATGTAATATCAATTGCGCGTGGCAAAAGAAGAGATCAGTTAGCACCACCTACTCCAGCCGGCATACAAGATTATTTCAGAAATTACTTTACAATCAGAGTTTTTAACAAAGATGGTATAGAGATTCGTGATTCACTTTCTGACAAACCCAAAGTCGGATCGTAGCCATGTCGTTCTGTGAGCCAAGGAGTTGAAAAATGATGTTGTCTTCCTAAGACCGCTTGGCCTCCGACTTACTCCAGCCGGCATACAAGATTATTTCAGAAATTACTTTACAATCAGAGTTTTTAACAAAGATGGTATAGAGATTCGTGATTCACTTTCTGAC
>JAZOQL010000243.1:0-2257 GCA_045656065.1 Rikenellaceae bacterium
AGAACGGCATAGGCATTGTCAAGAATTTTGCCAAACAACTTTGGGCGTTAGCCAAAATACCAATCGTTGCGGTCATATCTGCCATCGCCATCGTTGTTATGAAACTCGTTGATGCGTTCAAGAAGAACGACCAAGCAATGACGGCACTGCACCGTGTGTTCGCCGCTTTCGAGCCTATCCTTGCAGTTATAAACAAATTATTCGATTCGTTAGTAAATGTTCTCGCCAAGGCTGCAAACGCCGTGGCTAACTTCGCACAGAGGGTTATTTCCGCCATACCTGGGATGAAAGACTATGTTGAAGCGGCTGACGAAATGGTTGAAGCCAACGAGCGTTTGGAGGATTCACAGCGTGAGTTCGCCGTGAACTCCGCGAAACGCGAGGCTGAAATTTCGGAGTTGAGAGCAAAATCGGCTGAATCCGACAAATATACATACAAAGAACGAGAAGGATTCCTCCAAAAAGCCCTTGACCTCGAAAAAGATGAATTGAAGGAAAAGAAGAAAATAGCCGTTGAGGAATACAACTTGGCTGTCAAGAAAATCAAGAACGACAAACACGTCAAGGTGATAACGCAGGAAGTTTGGGACAGCCTTGACGAATCCATAAAAAACCACATCACCGAACTGAAGGTGGCTATGATAAACGCCGACAAGGAATATTCTGACGGCACAAGGAGAATCCGTTCAACAATGGCTTCGTTTCGCGAGCAGGAGGAAAACGAGAGGAAGCAGCAGGCAAAGGCGGCTGCGCAGCGTGCAAAGGAACGCGCAAACAACGAACTCACCGCGCAGCAGGAATTGGAGGACGCATTCGTCAACTCCATACAGAATATGCACGACAAGGAATACTCAATAACCGCATTGTCTTACCAACGCGACATTGACGCATTGAAGAAGAAACTGACCGAAGAGAAGAACCTCACAGCGCAGGCACGCGCCGACATACAGCGCACCATAACGCTCAAGGAGGCTGATATGGCTGTTCAGTTGAGCGAACTGCGCGAGAGGCAGGAGAAGGAGACCAACGACAAGATTCTTGAGATGCGCAAAAAGACAAAGGAGATGGAATCGAAACTCGCTGGAGCGAAAAACGACTACGAGTTGAAGATGAAAATTGATTTGGAACTGAACCAACAGAGTACCGACAAATGGAAAGAGGATATAAAGAAGCCGCTTGAAGAGGCGCAGAAGGCTATAGACGCGGTGAAGCAAGACCTCGAAACGATGTCGGAGAGCGACATAGCGACAAAATACGGAGAGTCATTCATAAGACGCGGGATATCGACAGCCGAGGGCTATCACAAGGCACTCGAAGAGTTGCAGGCTCAATACGGCAAGGAAATGGAGGATATGCAGGAGGAAATCGACCGTCAGTTGGAAGTCATTGACGAACAGCACGCCATAGAGGAGAAGCGCATTTGGGGTGAGAACACGAGGGCGCAGATGGGCGAGGAGCAGAAACGCTTTGACGCTGCGAGGAAGCACAAGGAACTGATGCAGAAATTGCAGTTGGAGGAAAACTACGACCCGTATTCGCAGAACCAATTCCAAATGACGCAGATTGCCTTGCAGCAGGCTAACGAGCGTTACGAGATTGCCAAGACCGAGTACGAGAGGATAGCGGGTTTGAGGGATACGATGAGTGACGAGCAGTTGACCGAACTATACGGCAGCGTGGAGAATTACCAAAACGCCGTTCTTGAGGCGAATCTGAAGGTTGTCGAAAGCGAGAACGCAGTTGCGGACGCTACGCTGAACGTTAGGAAGGCACTGTACGCGCAGCAGGCGGCATTCGTGCAGAACGCGAGGATTGCTATGCAGGCTATGAGCAATGTCTTGGGTTCTATACAAGGCGTGTTCGACACCCTTGCGGAATCCGATGAGAAATACGAGAATTACGCCACAGCACTCGCGATGACACAGATACTCGTTTCAACCGCCGTGTCCATAGCGACAGCCATAGAAAGCGCGTTGGCTGCTGCCGCGCAGACGGGTGTCGCAGCACCGTTCACCGCGCCAACCTTTATTGCGGAAATGATTGGTATTGTTGTGGGTGCAATGGCATCAGCGACAACAACTTTGCTCAAAGCAAAACAAAGCAAACCGAGTTCGCCTAAATTCTCCGAGGGCGGCTTGGTCGGCAACAAGACGACACGCCGCAAAGACGACACTGTTGACGCTAAACTTTCTCTCGGCGAGTATGTTATCCCAAGTGAGGTTGTAAAGGAAAAAGGTGTTGGATTCTTCGATGAACT
>JAZOQL010000244.1:0-1190 GCA_045656065.1 Rikenellaceae bacterium
CGTAAGGCATATGATGACCACCGAAGAGGCGAATGCCTATCTGCAAAAGATGCACGAAGCCGAAGGTACGGAAGAACCCAAGACCGAACCGACCGATACCGATACCGAACACACCGACCCGCAATCGGGAAGTGACGATGGAGGCGAGGAAGAGGAAGTCAACCACGACGACGGAGATGGTCGCAATCGTGGCGGGGATGATGGCGGTGATGGCGGAAAGCCCACCGAGACCAAGACACCATCTGCACCGAAGGGAGGCGAAACTGGAGGTGACGGAGACGATGCCCTTGAGAAGAACAAGCAACGCTGGGCTGAATCGTTCCGCAGGGAAAAGGACAAGCGCAAGAAGCAGAAACTCGCATACGAGCAGAGCATTGCAAGACTTGAGAAGGAAAACGCAGAACTCAAGAAGAAACTGGGCGATGTGGATTCCGATGATTTCAAGGTTGACAACCGCAACTTGTCCGACATCGTGAAACTGCGTACAAATGAGAACGAGGCGGAAAGACTCCGCAACGAGCGTGAACGTGTGATGATGGCGGATGACCTTGCGGAGAACGAGCGCAGGGTGGCGCAATGCTTCCCCGATGAGCAAGACCGAGAAATCTACAACCGACTTGTCAAGAATAGCGGTGGAGCATTCATTGATAGGCTTGACGAGGAAGACCCCGATGGTGTCATTCTAGGTTGTCTTGACGATTGCGACATAAGCCCTATCGTGTTGCGTGTGATGATGACCCGTCCGCAGTTCCTCAATGAAATATTGAGCAAGAAAACTCGCCACGGGAAGGAAATCGCCTTTGATGCGCTCGTCAATAGATGCCGTATTGCGGACAAGGTTGTCAAAAGCAAGAAGGCATCGCAGAAAACCAAAACCGAAGGGAACGAGGCGAAGGAAGAACAGCCGAAGGGACTCAACGGAATCAAGCCCACGGGTAGACAGGCAAAAGCCAATACCGATGGCGGTGGCGAGATTCGGAAGGACTCCTCGTACTGGGACAATTACTTGAAGTCTCATCCTAGAGGACTATAAACAAACTCTTTCAAACAAGGTAATCATATGGCTAATACCATCAAGACCAATTCCCTTGCTGAACTCGTTGCCCTGCGTTTCAGCGAGGTCGCTGGCTACCTCAAGGTAGGTGCGAAGGCTTATTTCAAGGGCCAGTTGAAGTCGGAGGCCAAGCGGT
>JAZOQL010000245.1:0-15354 GCA_045656065.1 Rikenellaceae bacterium
AGCCTTATCCTGCTTTGCTACTTCCGCCTCAAATTCACCAATTTCCTCTTTTACCTTCTGCCACACATCTTCAGCCGCAGTCCAATCAAACCCCACAGCCGAAGCCTTTTCCTGAATTCGGAATGCCTTAACCAGCGGCGGCAATGAACGTGGAACTCCCGACATCACGCCTCTATCCTTAACCTGTTGCGACTTGCGCTCCCTCTGTTTGAGCTCCTCCCAGTTATGCAGCACCTGTTCAGCATTCTCGGCAGTGACATCACCAAAGACGTGCGGGTGACGAAATACGAGTTTATCAGATATTGCGTTAGCCACATCGCCAAAATCGAATGCACCCTTTTCTTTGCCTATCTTTGCATAGAAAACCACCTGCAACAACAAATCGCCGAGCTCCTTTTTAATCTCCTGCAAATCACCACCTGAGAGAGCATCTACAAGTTCATAAGTTTCCTCTACGGTGTTAGTTATCAGAGTTTCGAATGTTTGTTTTCTATCCCAGGGGCATTTCTCTCTGAGTTCGTCCATTATATCCAGCAGTCGCTGTGTAGCTTCAAGGTTTTTGTTCATATCAGGTTAATTGTTAAATTCAAGTTTCCAACCTCAGGAATCATAATTCAAATGCGAAGGTACGGTGTTTTTTCCAATTCCACAAAAATAAAAGGAACAAGATATTCAACCTTATTCCTTTCATTGAGTCCAAAACTGGAAAACCTCGCCCCCACTTAAAACTCAAAACCACTAAAAATCGGTTTAAGTCACCCAACCTGAGAGCTCAGCATAGTGAACAAAACTTAGTACCCCAGGATTCTCATCATCGAACGGTAGCTCTGTTCCTTAGCAAAGAGTCGAGTATAATACTCATTATTGTCATCTTTATCAATCAGGATATGCTTTGGTGCCGGTATCAGACAGTGTTGAATACCACCATATCCGCCCAAAGATTCCTGATATGCACCCGTATGGAAGAATCCGATATACTGAGTCTCTTCACACAACTTGGGCAGATAGATTGCATTTTGATGCGCTTCGGAGTTGTAGTAATCCTCGCTATCGCAAGTCAGACCTCCGAGGAACACACGCTGATACTCCTTGTCCCAATTGTTAATCGGCAACATAATGTAGCGCTGATTGATACCCCAAGTGTCAGGCAATGTAGTGATGAAAGAACTATCTATCATATACCAAGATTCGCGGTCATTTTGCTTCTTCTGGTTTGTGATTGAGTAAAGTATTGCACCACTTTCGCCCACAGTAAACGAACCGAATTCGGTAAAGATATTAGGTTCCTCGATGCCTTGCTGGTTGCAGATATGCTTAATCTGAGCCACAATCTCTTCGGTCATATACTCATAGTCGTAGTTGAAAGCCAGCGAGTTCTTAATCGGGAAACCGCCTCCGATGTTCAACGAGTCGAGCTCAGGACACACCTTTTTCAACTCGCAATATACATTCAAACATTTGTTCAACTCGCTCCAATAGTATGACGTATCCTTGATACCCGTATTGATAAAGAAGTGTAACATCTTGAGGTGAAACTTCTTATTGGGTTTAATCTTTTCGAGATAGAAATCCAGAATGTCATTATAACGGATACCGAGTCGTGATGTATAGAAGTCGAACTTAGGTTCTTCTTCTGCAGCGATGCGGATACCGATATTGCAAGAC
Source organism: Rikenellaceae bacterium (assembly GCA_045656065.1). Taxonomy (GTDB): domain Bacteria; phylum Bacteroidota; class Bacteroidia; order Bacteroidales; family Rikenellaceae; genus CAJGBR01. The sequence goes on from JAZOQL010000245.1 coordinate 1,666, forward strand.
TTGTTAATCGACTCATCATACAGATTCAGCTCCTCTTTGTTATCAACTACAGGAATCGTATTAATGAATCCGTCATTAATCAAATCTGCAATGTTCTCAACATACTGAGGGCGTTTGAAACCGTTACATATAATATAAATATCCTTATTTATCACGCCCGATTCGTACAGTGCGCGAATAATGTGAATGTCGTAAGCCGATGATGTTTCGAGATTAATATCATTTTTGAGAGCCTCTTCAAGAACAAAAGAAAAATGCGAACTCTTCGTACAATAGCAATAGTTGTAATCACCCTTGTAATCAACCTTGGCCATAGCTACGTTAAACAATCTCTTTGCACGCTGAATCTGTGAGGTAATCTTTGGCAGATAGGTTATCTTCAAAGGAGTTCCATACTGCTTGATAAGGTCCATCAGCGGCACATCGTGAAAATTCAATTCATTATCTACCACAGTAAATTCGTCCTGTGGAAACTCGAACGTCTGTTCGATGAGATCGATGTATTTGTTCTTCATTTTTATGGGAGTATGTGAATGAATTATATAAATCCGATTTAGTCACATTGGCTCGGTTACATACAATGTAAGAGAGTTACTTTGCCTCCAAATCCATCGCAAAGATAATTATTTATTCCAATCGTGCGCAATATTCACAAATAATTCTGCTCATTTTTTTGAAAAAAATGAAAAAATGACTAACTTTGAATTGGAGGGAGAATCAACACATCTCCGTAAAGAATTGATTTTTAAAAACTTAATCTTGATAAGTTATGATAAACGATCTTATATCCACTTTTCTGACAAACAACAAACGAATTGTAATCCCCGGATTGGGTGCATTTCTGAGAAAAAGCGCCGATCAGAGTATTGTTTTCGTACAATTTTTAAATCAGGACGACGGTGTACTATCGAATCTCATAACCCAGAGTTTAGAAGTTGAATCACCTAAGGCTCAGCAAATTATCAAAGAGTATGTCGATGCGGTCAAAAACACGCTGTCAACGAAAGGCGAGTATGCGATTGATGGTGTCGGAGTGTTGAAACTCGATTGCAATGAAACTATTTTCCTTGATACCGAAATTCGGAAAACCGAGCAACCCGAATCGACAGAAAAAGTTCAACCTGCAACTGCTACTTCAGAGACAATTAGCACACCTCAGATTGATATTTTGACCGAAATTAAACCTGAAGACAAGGAGACAGACTCGGAAAATTTTGAACAATATGGTGGAATTTTCTCGGCCGCGACTCCACAGACAGCCAATGAACCTGATTCAGACCCTGCTGTCGAAAAAACAACTGAAAACAAAAGTTACAACCTTGATAATAAGACTAATACAAACTCTGCAAGACCCAAGAAAAAGGTCGACCTGTTTTTGGTCTTTGCAGTGGTCGCTGCCATAGTTGCAATATTGTCAATTGTATATGGTTATCTTGCTGACAATCAAGAAATAACACTGCCAAAAAACAACATCGAGCAGATTGAACAACCCGCAGAAAACACTCAGAAATAATGAAAATAGCCATCTTGTCGCCATTCTATCCTTACCGCGGAGGGATTGCTCAGTTCAGCGCAAACTTGTTCGAACAACTTTCAACCGAACACGAGGTATTGCCGTTCAACTTCACACGACAATATCCCGATTTTTTGTTCCCTGGCAAGACTCAATATGTATCGCCGAATGACAATGCGACGAAGGTGGATTCAATCAGAGTGCTCGACAGTGCGTGGCCCGGATCGTACATTAAGACCGCGAATCGCATCAATCGTGAAAAGCCCGACCTACTTATAATAAGGTATTGGATGTCCTATTTTGGGCCGTCGTTGGGGTATGTAGCTCGCAATATGCACCCAAGAACCAAGGTTGTGGCGATTATGGACAATGTCACTCCGCACGAACCCAGATTAATCGACAAGCCCTTCACCAAATATTTTATGACCGGAGTCGATGGATTTGTGACAATGTGCGAAGATGTCAAGCGCGACTTGCTAAGCTACAAGCCTGATGCTAAGAATGTTGTGATTCCACACCCGCTCTATACACACTTTGGAGAAAAGATGGATAAAACCGAGGTGTGCAAAATTTTGAGACTCGACCCGAACAAAAAGACACTGCTGTTTTTTGGGCTTATTCGCGAATACAAAGGCCTTGATATACTGATAGATGCGTTCGACAAGTTGCCCAATGGCGAGCAATTTCAGCTGCTCATAGCCGGCGAACCCTATGGCAGTTTCGAGCCATACGCACAAAAAATCCAAAATTGTCGATTCGCACAAAATATCCACTGCTTCACAAACTACATCGACGACTCGGAAGTACCGCTATACTTCTCAGCATCAGATGTTTGTGTATTGCCATATCGCTCTGCGACACAAAGCGGAATCGCCTCTGTTGCCTACCATTTCGAGATACCGATGATTACGACAGACGTGGGCGGATTGCGCGAAACCGTAGCCGATACAGGCACAGGCATTGTAGTAGAAAAAGCTGATTCACAAATAGTTGCTGAGGGTATCAAAAAATTTTTCAACGAGTATAACCAGGAGTTCTACCAAAATAATTTCGCTGCAATCAAGCAACGACTTTCGTGGAAAACTTTCGCAGACGAGCTGCTCGCATTTGCCGATTCGCTCTAAATTTTTTCACAGAAAATCACGATTCGCTGCCCCTGAACAGTCGTGAATGCAAGCAGTCGCGAGCCACCCTCCTTTATCCGCAACTCGCTGGCTATCTCGCTGTTACTCTTGTCGAAATCTCGTTGTAACAGTGTTGCTCGAGAAACATCTTCGGCCTTAAGCATCGCGGAAATATTGCGCACCTTATAAGGGTGAATCGACTCAATTTCATAGATATAACCACTATACTGCTCTGGAATTTCATCGGCAAAAACATACCCATTCTCCGAAACAATATAGGAATTGGCTCCAAAAATCGAACCTATCAACTTAGCTCTACACAATGCAACATCGGGCGCAAAGAGATATTTATACTCACCGGCCCAATTCGAATTATGAACATTTGACTTACGTACTGATGCAGCAAAACGACTAACCTGATTGCGGTCAACCACTACTGCCGACAATAATTTATCGCGGCTGGCTCCGTCACGACACACCGAAATCAACACCTCTTTACACTCGCCCCTGTACGATACTACCTCCACCTCGGCCCTATCGCCAAAAAGCCTGAAGGCCTCATCGACATCAAACAGCGGCGAACATTTGACAATCACCTTCGGACACAACTCTAACATCTTAGGCATCAGCGCATTGACATTAGGCGAACAATCATCAAAGACAACTACTTTCTTCCCGTCACCATCTCTACGGTCGGGGTCAAGATATATCAAATCGGGATTTGCGCCGCTCCAATTTGCGATGAACCCCTCGGCTGTCGAGCGCACAATCACCACATTATCAATTGATAACAACTTCAAATTATGCTCAACTACATCTGCCAGCTCGGAATCGGCTGCAACCGACACCACCTGCTCGAAATTGCGAGCCAGAGCCATCGTATCAACTCCCAATCCACAGGTCAAATCAAACGCAAGTCGCCCCTTTTCGCTAAACTTAGCAGCTGCAACTGCCTCACTTGTAGACTGTTCAAAGGCACGCTGAGGTAACCAGCACCTCGCCTTGTAGTGCTCGGGCAACTTATCGGCAGCACGTTGCAACATTTTAATCTGCTCGCAAACAGCTTCGCGTTCTTCGCGCGGCAGCTTCAACTTCAACGCCAATTTCACAGGGTCCGAACCAATGTACTTTTCAATTATATCTCTTATTTCTGGCTGCTCAAACAACTGCATCTATCACTAAATTTTATAATTAACATTATCACTATCAACAATATATAGCTCATCAATAGATAAATCGACGAGAATTTGATTCCTTCAATGGCGGCCCACTCCCACGAATCTGCCACAGATATCGCACCGTTGTGAACCATAAACAACAGCTCGCAAATCGAGTCAGTAAAGGGTACTCCGACTGCGCTACCGAACACCATTATCAAAGGTGTAGTCAACGCCACTACGGGATTAATCACCAATGATGCGACAGAAAAAGTACCAAACGACGAGGCAATAAGCGGAGCCACTCCAATCTGCGCAGCAACGGTTACAGCCACCACGTTTCTCAGCCAGCAAAAATATCTCGGCACTCTGACCCAACGTACAAATCGCGGAACAAAAAAGAGAATTGAAATCATTGCATCATACGATAGCTGAAACGAAATATCATACAGAGCCAATGGCCAGATTGCCAAAGTTATAAACGCAGCAATAAAAACTGAGTTATAGCTGCCGGCTCGAGTTGTTGACATCAAAGACAACTGTGCAATGGTAATCATTATCGCGGCTCGGCAAACCGACAGCGACAATCCTGACATATATGAATAGCCCCAGATAATCAGCAGAATAATGATAGTCTTGACAATGTTCGACCTTCTGCCCAAAAGCACAATTGGCTTGAGCAGCAGGTTCAGCACTATAAATATCATTGAGAGGTGCATTCCCGACAGAGCCAGAATATGCGAAGTACCCGCAAGCTGATAACGCCGTTTTATCTGCGCAGTCAAATGCGTACGGTCGCCTGTCAACAATGCAGCCAGAACTGCACCATCATCTCGACTGCTGAGCCGACTCAGCAACCTATCTGAAACTTTGTTTCTCAAAACGCGAGCCCGATACTCAATCGACCTTACATAGCCGACATTCCAATCACGCACATTCCACTCCCTGATGAACAGCGAACTTGTGACTCCCCGCCAATACATCAGCCGAGAGTATGACGAAACACTATCCCGATTCAAATCGTTGACGTATGCACTTGCGACAAACAGTTGACCTACGGACAAATCGGCCGTAGTATCAACATACATCACAACCTTCTCGTTTGATTTGCGCCACAAGCTATCGCCCATCGTTCGGTAGGCTCGCACGTATGCCGTAGCGCTCTGCCAACGACCGCTCGAGGTGAAACGGACTCCATCGGCTACCTCCACCAGAGATTCGAGTTTCTCCCCTCGTGGCAACTGTCTGTTCGGTCGTGCAGCCTGAGACGATGAAAATCCCAAAATCATCAACAACAAAAACGTGGCGCAATTTTTGAGCACATTGCTCCTGAATAAAAACACCAATGCTAACAATGCAAATATCAATAGGAAGAGTAAACTCCAGACAAAACAAAATTCCTGAGAAAAAACTATCCCGATTGCAAATGGAATAGTGATTTTCAAGAATGGAATTCGTCTTATTTCTTCTCCCAATGAGACCATATTTATAGAGATATTTTAAGGCTTACAGATTTTTTCTACATTTTTATTGAATATTTGAACACTATTGCAAATAAATCACTATATTCGTAGCACGAAAGTACAAATTTTTAGTTAAAAAAAGACAACAAATGTGGGATAAAGTATTGGCATTAGACCAACAAGCGCTACTGTCGCTGAATTGGAACGGCTCAGATTTTGCGGATTGGTCCTTCTGGATTATATCTCAAAGGTGGATTTGGTTGCCACTTTATCTGTTTGTTCTGTACAAAATATACCGACAGGTGGGGCTGCGCAATCTGCTGGTATTCATCGGAATATCAGTCATAGCAATCATCTGCATCGACCTTATATGCAACTTCTTTAAAGAGTTTACTCCGAAATTCAGACCTACACACAATCCCGAAATCCGTTCGTTGGTCTACACCTCGTTTGGATATCGTGGCGGATACTACGGTACAGTCTCTGCGCACAGTGCGATTGCATTCTTTATCGCAGCATTTACTGCTCGGATAATCCACAAACCCTCGTTTTCGTGGGCACTATACATCTGGGCTGTGCTCGTAGCCTACAGCAGAATATACTTAGGAGTCCACTTCCCGATGGACATTTTATTCGGATTGACATTAGGAATTGTCTGTGGAATAGGTGCTTATCGCATCTTTATTTCTCGCAAATTCAATGCGTGGCTCTCTCGTTATGATGTAAAAAAGGTTGAAAACAAGTAAAAACGCTACTTGAGAACTACACCTAAATCGAACCAGAAATTTGGGTAGGACTTCTCGACGCATTGGCTATCGGCAATAGTCACCGAACATTTTTTACCAACCGCAGCTACGGCAGCTGCCATCGCTATTCTATGGTCTGAATGGGGATTAACCTCAATTTCCCCGCCAATTGCTCTGGGCATAATCTTCATCACATCACACTCCGAACAATCGACCTCGGCACCAAACTGCTCGAGCATCTGCTTAATGGTCACCTCGCGATTCGACTCCTTGTTGACCAATCTTGAAGTACCTTTCAGCTCGCAGACTCCGTCACAGTTTGTCGCCAATGCAGCCGCTACGGGAAAGAGGTCTGGAGCATTTGTCAAATCAACACTAAAGGCATTCAACACGCCCGACTGCGCTGGAGCCACTCGGCACACATTACCCGCAAATTCAACCTTCGCACCAACCTTACTCAAGATATCAACAATAAGTCTATCTGCCTGCAATGATTCGGGATTAAGATTCTCGACCTCGACAACTCCACCTATTGCTCCGATGGCAAGAAACGGCGCAGCCGAACTCCAGTCACCCTCGATATGGTAATTCGTAGGCACATAACGTTGATTGCCGCCAATCAGATATTTTGATTCACAGCACTCGGTCTTAATACCAAATGATGATAAAAGCTGTTGGGTCATTGCGACATAGGGGCTGCTGACAAGATTTTCAACCACTACCGACGAGTCGCCGTTGCACATAGGCAGCGCCATCAACAGACCCGAAATTATTTGAGATGATTCACTTCCGTCGACAGTGTAGTCGCCCGCCGAAAGCACGCCGCCAATTCTCAGCGGCAAACGGCCATTTTCAGATTCGACCTCGACACCCAACCCTCTGAGCATATCGACCAACTGACCCATATTGCGGCGCAATATCGAACCTGAGCCGTCAATCGTAATCCAACGTCTGTCGAGTGATACCAACAGACTGACCATTCGAGCCAACAGAGCCGACTCGCCAATATTTACACAATTAGTCCAACCCGAGAAATTACGACTATCAATTTCAAGCAGACCTCCACTCCACTCGACCATACAGCCGCATCTGCGCGCCAACTCGACAGCAGCCAGCGTATCACCACACTCCGATGCTCCGTCCAAGCGACAAAAACCGCCTGAGAGCATCGCAGCCAACACCGCCCGCTGAGCAAAACTCTTCGACCCCGGAGCCGAAATTTTGCCGCCAACAACTCTCGATGGCAGCAATACGCGCCTCATTACTCGTTGAGTTTAAAGTTCTTACCCAGATATACCTTTCTTACCACTTCGTCTTCAGACAACTCCTTAGCCGAACCCACCTTCAGGATTCGACCATCGAACAACAGATACGAACGGTCCGTAATACGCAGTGTCTCCTGAACGTTGTGGTCGGTGATAATCACACCGATATTCTTATCTTTCAGCGTGCTAACGATACTTTGAATATCCTCTACGGCAATAGGGTCGACACCCGCAAATGGCTCATCGAGCAGAATGAATTTAGGATTGATAGCTACGGCACGAGCAATCTCAGTACGGCGACGCTCGCCACCCGACAACTGAATACCATAACTCTTGCGCACCTTTTGCAGACGGAACTCCTCAATCAGAGTTTCAACTCTTTCGCGTTGGTACTCCTTCGAGTAGTTGGTCATCTCCAACACCGAACGAATATTGTCCTCAACGGTCAATTTTCTGAATACCGATGCCTCCTGAGCCAGATAGCCCACTCCGAGTTGTGCTCGACGATAGACCGGCAACTTAGTCAATTCCGTATCGTCCAAAAATATACGACCCTCGTTAGGTTTAATCAACCCCACGACCATATAGAACGTCGTAGTCTTTCCGGCTCCGTTAGGGCCCAACAAACCGACAATCTCGCCCTGTTCGACCTCAATAGAGACGTGGTCTACTACGGTACGGGTCTTATATACTTTGACTAAATCCTTTGTGTATAATTTCATAACAACCTAATATTTTTAGACAACGCCCTCTCTCAATATATCGTGAATGTGTATCATACCACAATAACGACCATCTCTCAAGACCGCCAACTGAGTGATTTTATACTCTTCCATCATATTGAATGCCTTGATAGCCAACTCTTCGGCATCAATGCACTTAGGATTGGCAGTCATAATATCCTTTGCAACAACGCTGTCCGAGTGTTGTTTATTTTGCAACATTCGGCGCAGGTCGCCATCTGTGATGATACCGACCATTTCGCCCTGGGTATTTTCCACTGCCGTAGCACCCAATCGCTTCGACGAGATTTCAATAATCACCTTATCCAGCGACGCATCTTCTCCGACACGCGGCACCAAATCGGGCGAAATGATATCCTCAACCCGAGTATAGAGTTTCTTGCCCAATGCTCCACCGGGGTGAACCTTAGCGAAATCGCTCGGCGAAAATCCTCTCAATTTGAGCAGACACATTGCAATGGCATCACCCATCACCAACTGTGCCGTAGTGCTCGACGTGGGCGCCAGATTGTTCGGACACGCCTCCTTTGACACGTAGGTATTAATGACGAGGTCTGCCGAGTGAGCCAGATAAGAGTCGAGGTTGCCCACCATTCCAATCAACAGATTTCCGAGATTTCTTATCAGTGGAATCAGCACCTTTATTTCCGGAGTATTTCCGCTCTTGGAAATACATATAACTTTATCTTCGGGACGAATAATTCCGAGGTCTCCGTGAATGGCATCGGCAGCGTGCATAAACACAGCCGGAGTGCCGGTTGAATTCAGTGTTGCGACAATTTTACTCGCAATAATTGCACTCTTTCCAATGCCCGTAATTATAACGCGACCCGACATCTTGAACAACTCAAAAACGGCCTTTTCGAACTGTTCATCGACAAAATTTACAAGTTGGCCGATTGCCTCAGTTTCAGTCGTAATTATCTGACGTGCAAACTGTTGTATATTATTTTTCGATTCCAAAACAAAAAAAGATTAATTTTTTTTTTACAAAATTACTTTTATTTTTGAAAAAAATCGTATTTTTATAAAAACATTTATTGAAAAAAACGCCAAATATCGGCTTGAAAATGGATGGATGTTAGTTTTTTGTTGAATTGGAAATTTTAATGCAATGCTGAATATTACTGACGAATTATTACACCAAAAGTTGAAAGAACATTTCGGCTTTACCAAGTTTAAAGGGAATCAAGAGGCAGTCATCAAAAATGTACTTGCAGGCAACGACACCTTTGTACTGATGCCTACTGGTGGAGGAAAGTCATTGTGTTACCAATTACCGGCATTAATGATGGAAGGGTGCGCAATTGTAATCTCCCCGCTGATTGCGCTGATGAAAAATCAGGTTGATGCTATGCGTGCTTTCAGTATGGAAGAGGGCGTAGCTCACTTCTTGAATTCATCGCTAAACAGATCGGCAGTTAACAAAGTGAGAGAGGACGTTCTGTCGGGTCGTACAAAGTTGTTGTACTTTGCCCCAGAGTCGCTGACCAAAGAGGAAAACATCTCATTCCTGCACAAAATCAAGATTTCGTTCTATGCCATAGACGAGGCTCACTGTATCTCGGAATGGGGACACGACTTCAGACCCGAATACCGCAGAATCAGACCTATTATAAATGATATTGGTTCGGCACCGCTGATTGCGCTCACAGCCACAGCTACGCCTAAAGTGCAACAAGATATCCAGAAAAACCTCGGAATGAGCGATGCAACGGTATTCAAATCATCATTCAACCGTTCGAATCTCTTCTACGAAATCAGACCTAAGGTTGATGCTACACGCGAAATTATCAAATACATCAAAAACAACGAGGGCAAATCTGGTATCATATACTGTCTGAGCCGTAAAAAAGTGGAAGAGCTGAGCGATTTGCTCAATGTCAACGGCATCAAATCGCTGCCCTATCACGCGGGTATGGATTCACAGACTCGCTCGGAAAATCAGGACAAGTTCCTGATGGAGGAGATTGATGTCATCGTGGCAACGATTGCCTTCGGTATGGGTATCGACAAACCAGACGTGAGATATGTCATTCACTATGATATTCCCAAAAGTCTTGAGGGATACTATCAGGAGACAGGCCGAGCTGGTCGTGATGGCGGAGAGGGACACTGCATAGCATTCTATAGTTACAAGGATATTCAGAAGCTCGAAAAATTTATGCAGGGCAAACAGGTAGCCGAACAGGAGATTGGCAAGTTGTTGCTGCAAGAGACCGTATCATACGCCGAATCGTCAGCGTGTCGACGCAAGACCCTGTTACACTACTTTGGTGAGGAGTACACCGAAGACAACTGCGGTTCGTGTGACAACTGTATGCACCCAAAGAGCAGCGTAGAGGGCAAAGAATATATGATAACAGTTCTCGAAGCACTGAATGCCATTGGCGACCGTTTCAAGGCAGACTACCTTATCAACATACTGTGCGGCCATCTGAATGCAATCATCAAGTCATACAAGCACCACTTGATTGAAGAGTTCGGTTCGGGCAGCGACAAAGATGACCGATTCTGGAGCGCAGTAATCAGACAAGGGCTGATTCACGGATTAATTGACAAAAACATAGAAAATTACGGATTGTTGTCTGTCAGCAACGAAGGTCAGAAATATATTGATGAGCCATTCTCAATCAAAATCACCGAAGACCACCACTTCGAAGAGGTTGACGAAGATGATTCGCCGATACCCCCGATGAGCAAAGGCGGCAGCGCCGATGACGAATTGTTCGGAATGTTGAAAGACCTCAGAAAAAAGGTTGCCAAGAAGAACAATCTGCCTCCGTTTGTAATCTTCCAGGACCCATCGTTGGAGGATATGTCGATTCAATATCCAATCACCTTCGAGGAGTTGCAGAACATCACAGGCGTGGGAGCAGGCAAGGCTCGCAAATTCGGAGGTGAATTTATCGAGTTGATCAAGGCCTACGTCGAAGAGAAGGATATCATACGCCCGCAGGATATGATTGTTAAGAGCGTTGTCAATCGCAGCGGAAACAAGGTGTTCATTATCCAGAGCATCGACCGACAGATGGACCTCGAGGATATCGCAGACGCACGTTCGCTGACAACCGACGAGCTGCTGAACGAAATCGAAGTCATTGTCAATTCGGGTACACGACTCAACCTTGATTACTACATCAAGATGAACATTGATGATGACAAAGTGGAAGATATCTATGAATACTTCAAGGAGGACGCCGAAAGCGACTCGATTGAAGAGGCGGTAAAAGAGCTTGGTCGCGAGTATACCGAAGAGGAGATTCGACTTGTCAGAATCAAATTTATCTGCGAACAGGGCAACTAAATATAGTGTATCGGTAAAGGTTTTAACGTGAGTTCTTCGGGACTCACGTTTTTTTTTCGTAACTTTGCGAAAATTTTACTTAATACGAAATATGACAAAACGAAATTGCACGATACTGATATTGCTTCTGCTGATTGTAGACCAGATAGTCAAGATTTGGATTAAAACCACATTCACACTCGATGAGAGTGTTGATGTGCTGGGCGATTGGTTCAAGTTGCGCTTTATTGAGAATCCCGGCGCTGCATACGGATTTGAATTGGGCGGCAAATATGGCAAACTCATACTCAGCCTGTTCAGAATATTGGCAGTCTCGCTGATTGGGTACTATATCTACGCAAAACTTATCCCACGCAAGGTTAATACGGGAATCATCGTAGGTTTTGTACTGCTGCTTGCCGGAGCACTGGGTAACATCATCGACTGTGCATTTTACGGACTGATTTTCTCTGCCTCGACACCGTTCACCATAGCAGAAATATTCCCCGCAGATGGCGGTTATGGCACCTTCCTGCACGGCAAAGTCGTAGATATGCTCTACTTCCCGATTATCAACGGACACTACCCTGAGTGGTTCCCCGTGGTAGGTGGCGACAGATTCACATTCTTCAGCCCCGTATTCAATATCGCAGATGCCTACATCTCGGTTGGTGTAATCTATCTGCTGTTGTTTCAATCTAAACATCTGAAATAATATGAAAAAGAGACTAATAAATATAGTTACACTTGGTTGCTCGAAAAACACGGTCGACTCGGAACACCTGATGGCTCAGTTGGCAGACGCGGGCTGGAGCGTGGTTTTCGACTCGAATAGCGCAGATGCAAAAGTTGTTATAATAAACACTTGCGGATTTATCGGCGATGCAAAAGAGGAGTCGGTAAACACTATACTTGAATTTGTGCGTGCAAAAGAGGCAGGACTGATTGAAAAGGTATATGTAATCGGCTGCTTGAGCGAGCGTTACAAGAAAGACTTGGAAGCCGAAATACCCGAAGTTGACGGCTATTTCGGAGCCCGTACATTGGAAGATATCGTAAAGGAACTGACCGGCGAATTCAAACCCGAATTGCAATGCCAACGAGTTATAACTACACCGTCACACTACGCATATCTCAAAATTTCTGAGGGGTGTAATTGGCGATGTGGATACTGCGCAATTCCGCTGATTCGCGGAACACACCGTTCGGTACCGATGGAGGAGTTGCTGAAAGAGGCACGACTGCTTGCTCAGGGCGGAGTAAAAGAACTAATCGTCATTGCTCAAGATTCGACCTATTATGGCATTGACCTTTACGGCGAGCGCCGCATTGCGCAACTGCTCAGAGAATTGTGTAAAATAGATGGCATAGAATGGGTCAGACTGCACTATGCCTACCCGTCACAGTTCCCGATGGACGTGCTGGAAGTGCTGAGAGATGAGCCTAAAATGTGCAAATACCTCGACCTCCCCGTACAGCACATCTCGACAAACCAACTCACAGCAATGAGGCGAAACATCACTCGCGAACAGACCGAAGAACTTATTGCTAAAATCAGGAAAGAGGTTCCGGGCATCACACTGCGCACAACTATGATAGTTGGCTACCCGGGCGAAACAGAGGCCGACTTCGGCGAGCTGGTTGACTTTGTAACTGCGACCAAATTTGACCGACTCGGCGTATTCACCTACTCGGAAGAGGAGGGAACATACTCGGCAGAAAAGCTGCAAAACGACGTTCCAGAAGAGGAAAAAGAGCGCCGCAGAGATGAAATAATGGAGATTCAATCGGCAATATCACTCGCAAAAAATGAAGAAAAAGTTGAAAAAACCTTCAGAGTGATTATCGACCGAGTTGAAGGCGATTACTTTGTGGGACGAACAGAAGGAGATTCACCAGAGGTTGATAATGAGGTATTAATCAGTTCGAAAGAAAAACTCACCGTTGGAGAATTCTACAATGTGGCGATCAGCGATGCTGACGAATATGACCTCTATGGCAAAGTTGTGAATTAAAAAAAATGGAAATTTGTTGCACAACTTGAAAAAAAATAGTACCTTTGAGGGAAATACAATTTGTGATTAACGATGCAACTTTTTGAGGTCATAGAGCGTTTGAAAGTAAAAATCGGCGTGGTTATTGCCGATAACAAACGACTGGCCGCCGCGTTGGAAAAGAGCGAAACTCGCAATAGAGAGTTGCGCGATAGTAACAAATTGTTGACCGAGCAGGTTGAAAAGCTCGAACAATTAGTAGCATCAAATGCTACAGCCAAAGGATTCGTTAATGTATCAGGCGGGGCGAATCCAGCAGTCGAACGAATCGACGAACTACTCGATGAAATCGAGAACTGTATAGCTCTGATGAATAAACAGTGACCGACGTATGGATA
>JAZOQL010000246.1:0-2288 GCA_045656065.1 Rikenellaceae bacterium
CAGTATTTGAGCTTCCACAGTAGTGGACAAGAGGGGCGTTTTATGCGCCCCTCATTAATATGGGCTTGCAAGGGGAATGCTAAAGCCGTTCGAGTCGGCAGAGTCCACCGATTTTAAAACCAATCAACCGAAAGGGAAACATATATGGCAATGACTTGGGCAGAACTCAAGGCTGAACTCGTAGACCTCGGCTTTGAGGAAGACAGCGTTACAAACGATAGCGAATACGGAAGACTCATCCGCAATGCAGTCAATCGCGCACTCGACATTATTTACTACACGGTCGAGGAAAGAATAGCCGATTACTACAAGATAGAGCAGTCTTTCGGTTACGAGGATGATGACGGCTCTTGGATTATTCCAAAGCCTAGACACGTTTCGACTGAAACGGAAGATGACGCAAAGATAAATGTCGCCGACAATCTGCGCGTGCTTGTTGCATTGCTTGCGGCGCACTATGTATGGATTGATGACGACATTACAAAGGCAACTATGTACTGGAACGAATACGACCAGTTGAAGAACGACATATTGAGCGAAGCCCTGCGCCCGAGAAAGGCGACTATTACGGGCGGAATAAGGTGGTATTAAATGGCACAGTTATCAGTACCAAGCGCACTAAAAGAATATTCAACGCAGTATCGCGTACTGCTTGGCGTGGATTTCCGTGCAGACCAAACGGAAGTAGACCGCAGGCGCAGTCCTGATATGGTCAATATGATTTCCGATTTTGGCGGCAATCCAGTCAAACGTGACGGCTACAGAGCGGTCGCGCCAGTACCATTATGGCTCTGCGAAGTAGACGGGATTATGTATGGCGTACATTTATTTCAAAGCGCCTTTGGTATTGCAGAGCTTGAGATGGACGGATATATACTCGACGGGAGCGATGTCTATACCGCCGCAAATGACCTCGGCGATGTCAAGACCGTTTTCAGCTATCAGCACAAGCTGTATATCGTGGCAAGCAACTGTCTGCTCGAATACGACACCGAAACTGGCGATGTGAACAGAACGGGTACGCAAGATGGAATGATGTCAAACGGCGCAGTCGGCGAGTCCGAGCCTGCACATAATGCGACGGGCATCATACCTCTTACTGTCATCAAACTGAAGCCTGACGGCACGGGTGGTACGTTCCTGAATGACAAGAATGTAATGACCATATATCAGCAAGTCAGCTATGAGGGCGACGGGACTTCGGCGGAATACAAGATACCTAACTATACGAAGATTGGTACTTGGGTATATGTCGAAGTAATGAACAGTAATGGCGAGTGGGAAGCGTCAACGGACTATACGCTCGAACAAGGAACAACTGTAACTGGTCTTACGCTTGACGGCGAACTCACTACGAGCAACAACATAATGGATGCGAAGATTACGTTCACAAACATACCGACCGCGCCACCTATAGCGGGCGAGGACAACGTGCGCATTACATTCTGTCCGTACTCGATGGAAGATGTCGGCGCTTTAGGGCAGTCCGTATACAAGGGCTACTACAACGAGCAGTTTGTGAAACTGCTTTCGTGCTATGCGGCTACGTTCCAAAGCAACAGACTGTTCATAGCTGATAAGTACAGAGTGTACTGGTCGAGCATAACGAGTCCGTTCAGCATATCTGACCTTGCGTGGTTTGAGGTTGACAGCGAGATAATCGGATTCTCTCGTAGCAATAACAATCTGCTCATTCTGACAAGGGATACGGGCAAAAGCACGATATATCTTGCGGCAGAGCAGATGCGTACGGTAGACAGCGACACGGGCGAAACGGAGATTTACTTCACGGTCAAGGAGTCCAATTCGGGCATTGGCGCAATCGCGCCGAAGTGTATTGCAACTCTGATAGACGAGCCGATGTTCCTCTCGAATACTGGCGTGTACGGAATACTCACCAATTACTTGAGCGACAAGTACGCGGTAAACCGTTCGTCGCGAATAGACAGAAAGCTATGCCAAGAACCGAACCTGCAAAATGCGGTCGGTATCGCGTATAACGACTACCTTTATGTAGCAGTTAACGGGCGGATGTATGTTCTCGATGGCAGACACAAGGAGTCTGATAGGGCGGGCAACAAGCCTCTCGAAGCGTACTCCTTCGAGGGCTTGCCCGCAATCGAGAATATGTTTGTGGACGGCGATAGGATGTACTTTACGGATGCCAATTATACATACACTTGGAATGATGACCTGCCTGATACGGAACGCTATCTTGATGACGGACATCTGACCGAAGATGAAGAGCCAGTATTTACTGGCGACCCAGTATGTGCAAGATGGTGTAG
>JAZOQL010000247.1:0-19219 GCA_045656065.1 Rikenellaceae bacterium
TGTCGAATTGCATACCTTCCACTACGTCAACGTAAGTTTCAGTACCTTTAGCCTCTTCAACTGTGATTACACCCTCTTTTTTCACCTTGCTCATAGCCTCAGCAATCAGACCGCCAATGTACTCGTCATTGTTAGCCGAGATTGTAGCCACCTGTTTAATCTTCTCGATATTATCGCCTACGCCTTCGCTTTGAGCTTTCAGGTTTTCAACGATAGCAGCCACTGCCTTATCAATACCAGCTTTCAGGTCCATCGGGTTAGCACCCGCAGTCACGTTCTTTACACCAACGTTGATGATTGATTGAGCCAAAACGGTTGCTGTTGTAGTACCATCACCTGCGTTGTCAGCAGTTTTTGAAGCTACTTCCTTAACCATTTGTGCACCCATATTTGCCAAAGCGTCTTCCAACTCAACCTCTTTAGCAACACTCACACCATCTTTTGTAACGTGCGGAGCACCAAATTTTCTATCAATAACCACATTGCGACCTTTCGGACCAAGTGTCACCTTAACTGCATTTGCCAAAGCATCAATACCTGCCTTGAGTCCTTCACGTGCTTCGGCTGTATATTTAATCTCTTTTGCCATAATTTTTTTTCATTTAAGTTTCTATCGTAATTTAGAATTTTGCAAGAATATCATTTTGACGCATAATAATCAGATTCTTGCCATCTACGTTGATTTCAGTGCCCGAATATTTACCATACAACACTCTGTCACCAACAGCCACTTCCATAGTAACATCTTTAGTACCTGCACCTACTGCGAGCACTACACCTTCAAGAGGTTTTTCTTTTGCTGTATCGGGGATAAACAATCCGCCTGCTGTCTTTTCTTCTGCAGTTTTTGGTTCGATAACCACTCTGTCTGCCAACGGTTTAATGTTCATTGTTTCAAGTTTTTATTTAAGTTATTATTTTACTTCACTTTTAATTTCGTGATTACTGTCCTGTTATATTACACAAAATGTGCCAAATCTGAATTTGACACATTCGTTCACTATTTTATGACAAAGCCGAGCTATCCCGCTGACACGCACTGACACTTTGTCACTTTCGAGACCTCTTTGGAGTTGACTTTTTGTCAGATTTTCTACCACGTTTCTCTTCGCCCTTACGCCTATCATCGCTGCGTCTGCGGCGCTCTTTTGAATCTCGTTCGCCGCTGCGACGTCTCTCTTTCGCACCTTTCTCATCGCGACGACGCTCCTTGCGCGAAGGCTTACCCTCCGACTCGCCATCTTTATCGCGAGCCATCGAGGCAATCGGTCGTCCTTTGCTCAAGCTATTGAGTGCGCGAGTAACTCGCTCAGCCTCAGAGAATGGCACCGTAGCAAACGAGAACTCATCAAGCACTTTGATATCATCAATCTTATTCGATGGCAGGTCACACTCGCGGACAATCAAATCGAGAATCTTGCGCGGCGAGAATCCATCTATGCGACCCAACGCCAGAAACAGACGTGCCGAACCCTTGCGGTCGACTGAGAATGAGCGGATTTCCGGGTAGCTACTCTCGTCAAGTTCGCTCTTAAATGCGAGTTTCAGCAACGATGCCAATGCCACCTCAGGCGGATAATTAGCCAAAATTTCGTTAGCCATAACTTCGCAATCGCCAAAGAGTTCGCCCTCGATAATTTCCGCAAGGTCGTCCATAATCTTCGACTTTTTCATCGCCACAATATCCTGTGGTGTAGGCAGCTTCTCTTTGCGAATTTCAGCCTTAACCTGACGCTTCATCGCAGAGAACTGTCTGAACTCGGCAGGCGAAATAAACGTAATCGCAGTACCCTGATTTCCAGCACGACCGGTACGTCCGATTCGGTGAACATACGATTCCGAGTCTTGCGGCAGAGAATAGTTTATCACGTGCGAGAGGTTGCTGATGTCAATTCCTCGCGCAGCCACATCTGTTGCCACCAGAATATTTGAATTCTTACGTTTGAATTTTCTGAGTATTTTTTCTCTCAACGATTGAGAAACATCGCCGTGCAGCCCCTCGGCAGCATAACCACGGTCGATAAGTTTATTGACCAGCTCATCTACGCCGACCTTTGTTCTCGAGAAGATAATGCCATAGAAATCGGGAGTAACATCAATGATGCGGGTCAGAGCATCAAACTTATCAGCCTCTTTGACTTCGAAGTAAATCTGGTCGGTCAAATCGGTAGTAATGTTTGGCGACTCGACCTTCAATACAGACACATTGGTCATATATTTTTTCGAGAGTTCCTTGATTCTGTCGGGCATCGTAGCCGAAAAGAGCAACACTCGGTGAGGCTCCTCGATGTGACTCATAATCTCTTCGACATCTTCAATGAAACCCATATCCAGCATCTCGTCCGCCTCGTCGAGCACCAGCCAATGCAACTGAGTCAAATTCAGACTACCGCGACGCAAGTGGTCGAGAATTCGACCCGGCGTACCCACTACGATATCCGTACCCTTATTCAGACGGCGCAATTGCTCGCTGATTGAGGCTCCGCCATAGATGGGCGTGATGGATAATTTCTTATTTATATTGAAAGACAACAGTTCGTCGGTCACCTGCAGAGCCAGCTCGCGCGTAGGCACCAATATCAATGCCTGAGGCACTCCCGTCTTTTCAGCAAAGAGTTCCAGAATCGGCAACCCGAACGCCGCAGTCTTACCCGTTCCCGTTTGAGCCTGTCCGATAATATCATTCTGATTCTGCAACAAAACGGGAATCACCAAGCGCTGAATCGGCGAAGGTGTTTCAAAACCCTTGTTTCGTATTGCACCGAGCGTGGTATCGGTTAATCCTAACTCTCTGAATTGGTCGTTTTCTATCATATTTGTATTATTTCTCAATGTATTACAATGTCTCTTCTCGATAGTCGTAGTTATTTCTCAGACTCTCGAATTGTTCGGGATTAGCCCTCAGTCTTTGACAATCGCCCACCAAATCGCAACACGCAGCTATCGACTCTCTGATTTCACCGAGTGTCAATCGTTCACAGTCTACTCGGTTCGGCTCAACCTGCGACGGATACCACTCGTTCAACCCCAAATTATATATATCTGACAACGCTCTGATACACATAGCACTGCCATTAGCCTTACCCTGCTTTGAATAGCCTGCAATGTGCGGCGTAGCAATATCCACCATATTCATCAACTCTCGGTCGATATCAGGCTCATTTCTCCAAACATCGAGCACCGTATGGCTCAACTTTCCGCTGCGGATTGCCTCTTTCAGAGCCTCTTGGTCAACAACCTCACCGCGAGATGAGTTTATGAATATCGCACCCGCTTTCATCTTGGCAAAGAACTCTCGATTGGCCATATTTTCCGTAGCCCACCGCCCTGTCTTTGTCAGCGGAACGTGCAACGTAACAATATCGCTCGCGCTCAAAAGTGTATCAATATCGGTATGCGACTCCATTTCGCCACGCTGCGCACGTATCGGGTCACACTGCAACACTCTCAACCCCATAGTTCGAGCCGCCTGCACAACCTGACTACCCACATTTCCGACGCCCACAACTCCGATGGTCTTTCCGGCGAGCACTACGCCACCCTTTTCGAGCTCAACCAGAGCTGCAGCAACATACTGCTTCACACCTCGAGCATTACACCCCGCAGCCGAGATAACCCGAATACCCTTTGCTTTGCAGTAATTCAAATCTATATGGTCGGTGCCGATTGTAGCCGTAGCAATAGTCTTCACTCGGCTACCCTCCAGCAGCGCCTCATCACACCGAGTGCGCGTACGAATCAACAGCGCATCTGAATCACGCACACTCTCGGGGGTGAACTCACCACCCGCGAGCCACTGCACCTCGACCTGTTCAGGAAAGAGATTATCGAGATATGGGATATTTTTATCTACCGAGATTTTCATCACAATAAGCATAAAATAAAAAAGGGCCGTTCAACGAACAGCCCTCGTGTAGTCCCTAGGAGAATCGAACTCCTCTTTGAAGAATGAAAATCTTCCGTCCTAACCGATAGACGAAGGGACCCCTCATTTGCACTGCAAAGGTATAGCAAATATTTTTATTGTGCAAATTTTTCTGCAATTATTTTTTGCATTTTTTTTCGCAAATCTTCACTTCCAGGCACCAAAGGCAGCCTAACACACTGATTACAAAGACCTTGTATTGCCAAAGAAATTTTCACTCCAACAGGATTTCCTTCAGCAAAAAGTAGCTCAATTAGCTCAAAAAGCTCCAATTGTATAGCAGATGCAGTCTTAAAATCGCCCTCCATTGCCGAGTGAATCATCTGCCCGAAGCGTTTCGGAAAGGCATTCGCCGCAACAGAAATAATACCTTCGCCACCCAACGCAATCGTAGCTACAGCCAAATTATCCTCGCCCGACAACAGAATAAACTCTTCGGGTTTATCTCTAAGAATCTTACTCACCTGAGCCATATTTCCCGAGGCCTCCTTGATAGCCACAATGTTTTTGTGGTCGCGAGCCAGACGCACTACCGTTTCTGGAGCCATATTCGAACCCGTTCTACCCGGAACATTGTACAAAATTACAGGCACCGGCGACGCATCTGCTACAGCCATAAAGTGCTGATAAATTCCCTCCTGAGACGGCTTGTTATAATAAGGTGATGCAGAGAGCAGAGCATCGACTCCCGTAAAGTCGAAATTGCGCAATTGTTCAACCAGCGCACGCGTATTATTACCGCTCATACCGATAACAATCGGCAGACGACCATCGTTCACACGTTTAACAAGTTTTAATATTTCGCATTTTTCCTCGTCATTCAAAGTCGGAGTCTCGCCCGTAGTACCGAAGACCACCAAAAAGTCCACACCCGAGGTGATTACATTTTCAACAATTCTCTCAAGCGCCTCGTAATCCACATCGCCGCTCTGAATAAACGGAGTTACCAACGCAACTCCCGTACCTGTAAGTCTTTTATTCATAATATTCTTCACCATTTTTAGTGTTGCAAAGATACAACAATAATTCTTTTTCACACCTCATTTTGCCAATACTATAAAACAAAGAGCGCAGAAAAAGTCTCTGCGCTCGAAGTTATTTTACCACATTACACAATATGCGTCTAATCTGTTAAAGAAACAATAACGATTCGATGTATAGGACCGCAATACCAGCCACATACCCGATAAAAGCAAGCAAGGTTATATTTTTAAGATACCACGCAAAGTTTATCTTCTCAAGCCCCATTGCAACCACACCCGCAGCAGATCCGATGATAAGAATACTACCACCAACTCCGGCACAATATGTAAGCAACAACCAAAATAAGCCGTTTTGAGTAAATGCCTGCATATAAGTAGGGTCTGCACTAAGTGTCAACATCTCGGGCGAAACTACGGGATACATACCCATACAAGCTGCAACCAAGGGCACATTATCAACAACAGATGAAAGCAGCCCTACGACCGATGCTATAGAAAACACCTCGTGTACATTTTTATCGAGGAAGTCTGCAGCCGAACCTAAGATTCCGACACTTTGCAGACAGGCTACCGACATCAAAATACCCAAGAAGAACAATATGGTAGGCATATCAATATGTTTTAGCACCTTAGAGACTCTGTTCTTGATTGAATCCTCTATATCTCTTTTGCGCTCATAGACGATTTCCGTAACTACCCACATTATCCCCAACACAAGCATAATGCCGACATAAGGAGGAAGTCCCGTCAGTGTTTTGAAAACAGGAACCGAAAGAAGTCCTAAAACTCCCACAAAGAATATTCCGCGACTGAATTTATGACCGACACCTTGTGGCAGGCGCAACTCCAAAGGTTGCGAAGCGAGTTCTTCCCCTCCATTTTTTCTAAATCTAAATGACATAATAAAAAGCGGCAAAAGAGCCGAGGCCAAACAAGGCAGTATCAAATATGAAATCAATGGCAATGTAGTCACGTTTCCTCTCATCCACAACATAATCGTAGTCACGTCTCCGATAGGTGACCAAGCTCCACCCGAGTTGGCAGCGATAACTATCATTCCCGAGAATATCCACCTATCTATCGGTTTTGCAATCATTTTACGCAACATCATAATCATAACAATCGTAGTAGTCATATTATCCAACACTGCAGACATAAAGAATGAAATACCTGCCAACAGCCATAACAATATGAGTTTTCTGCGAGTAGTAATATGTTTTGTAATGATATAAAATCCACCGTGAGTATCAATGATATCCACTATGGTCATTGCTCCGATAAGAAATATGAGTGTTTCACAAGTGCTACCCAA
Source organism: Rikenellaceae bacterium (assembly GCA_045656065.1). Taxonomy (GTDB): domain Bacteria; phylum Bacteroidota; class Bacteroidia; order Bacteroidales; family Rikenellaceae; genus CAJGBR01. Next base: position 6,221 of record JAZOQL010000247.1, read on the forward strand.
GTGTTCAATCAAGCTCGACCCGACATCTTCTCCCGATGAAAAAAGAGCATAGACTGCCCACATAAACCCAAACATCACCAAAGCCGTTGCAGCCTTGTCAATCTTAATTTTATGCTCCATTGCTATACACGCATAGCCCACTACAAAGAGCAAAATCAATAAGGAAATCATAATTATAGTTATTAGAAATAGACGCGCAAAGGTACAAATAAAAATTTATAATATCATTCTAAAACTCGAATTTCCATTATTCTCTGAACACTGACACAATACACTTTTTAATTCAAAACATTATTTTGTCAACCTCATAAACAAAGAGCGCAGAAAAAGTCTCTGCGCTCGAAGTTATTTTACCACATTACACAATATGCGTCTAATAGTATTCAATTGTAATTTCGCTTTTGTTATTAGGCATTGACACTCTATATCCCTTATAGTCAAAAGCAACAGAGAAAGCCGATGATGTGGAATTAATCCACCTGAAATAGGGTTTAACCACAACACCCTGTTCGATAAGTTCTTTGACGATAAATCCGAATAAGTCTTCAGGGTTCCAAGCTTGACGACCTTTGATGTCAACATTATAAGATGTAGCAGAATCCTTTCTGCGGAATGCGTAGTATTTATAACTTACCTCCAGAGGTATTCCTAAAAAAGTTTTATCATATTCTTCCAAGTGATAGACATCTGCCCACTCTTTGAACTTCAGTCCCGCATCCTTGAGATTCTTCTTGACATATTTATGTGCTTGGCGCAGTATAGCGTGACCATCTTTCAGGTTAAAAGGTTTAGACAGCAGTTCGTCTAGCGTCACATTCGCAGCCGCAGACTTATCATATCTATATTGAGGCTCGTGATATATAATTACGCGATAATCGTAATGTATTGTTTTCTGATTACCACTAAATGGATTTTCGACTGTGTATATATCATTCCAATTACCACGACTATCACTTTTTACCGTATAATCATCAGCGGAATCTGTATAATCATTAGACACCTTCCTGCTTCTGGTACCGATAAACCTTTCTTCGATTATACTCATTCTGTAATAGCCCGAAAACATTTCACTTGGCGTTTTTGCATTCACGTCTTTAATATTAGACTCACGCACATATTTGATAGTGAGATTCTCTTCGCCTTTGATAGTTTTCTCGGCAATCATATACAAATCGGTGTATTTGAATGTTGTAGTCTCGAACTCGGTTACGATTTTGATTGGATAACCCTTTGCATCACGCACAATTTCATATTTCGAAAATTCTGCAAGAGCCGTAGATTTAGCCTTATTCAGACTGCCGTCTCGGTTGAATACAATATATCCCTCCTTTGTAATGATATACTCGGGGTGGTCGATTGCATCAAATGCCACTGCATCATAATACTTTCTTGTTTGACCCTGCACAGTAACCATACAGATCAAAATAAAAGCAATTGTAAAAAAGAGTTTTTTCATTATTATTAGGTTTTTAGACACAATTATAATCTACACAAAGGTAACCATTTCATTTCGTTTTTACAAATTCACAATATTGATTCAACAATAAATTTCATTTTTCACACTATTTATTAAATAACTTTGCAACCAAATGGCAAGTTTATACGTCTAATGATTAAAATAACTAAATAAACAATTATGAAAAGATTTTTAAGCCTTCTGATTGCCACAATGATATTGTTTCCGGCAATGACATTTGCAAAGTATGACTCAGTCAAAGTCTCAAAACCAGTTATTCACACTCACGTATTGGTGATGGCCAAAGACAAAGATGGCAAAACCAAAATAAGCAATTCACACTCTAACACACTTAGTGGCACAAAGGCGACGATCGACTCCATACTCGAGGCAAACAGTTTGGATTCGCTGAAACATTTAATCATTTCTCCCAAAATGGATTTTGCATTCGATAAAAAAAACAGTTCTGGCAATATCATAGACATCACATCAGGCATCACACTCACCCTTTTGCTATGTTTATTAGTACCCATAATAATAATCCTGATAATCATCGGAATTTCAATGTGGAACAGCTATAACCGCAATAAGTTGATTCGCGAAATAATAGCGTCAGGACAGAATGTTCACGAATCACTACTCAAAGAAGATTACAATAAAAAAGGAGTCAAAAACATATCCTTGGGCGTAGGTCTGACCATATTCTTTGGAATGGGTTGCGAAGACTTTATTATTGGCATAAGCATCGGAGCCATTGCAATCTGCCTCGGAATAGGACAACTAATCTGCAACAAGCTGGAAAAGAAGGACAATACCAATATTACAAACAATACAACAACTACAACCGAACAACAATAGTTGTGAACAAACCTAAAAACAAACTTAGCGATCTGGCACTTATTGCTCAAGTGCTGGTACTCAAGGACACCCGGGCGTTCGACAAGCTGGTGCAGAGACACCAATCGAACCTCCGGAGGTTCTTTATGAACCAGACTCTCGGCAATAAGATGCTCAGCGACGATCTTGCTCAGGAGACATTCATCAAGGCATATCTCCATCTGGCGAGCTTTAATCGCAAGGCGAGTTTTTCGACGTGGCTGCATAGCATCGGCTACAACGTGCTGTATGATTACCTGCGCACGCAAAAGAGCATTTCAACCGAGTTGGAGGCAAAACATTCGGTCGCGACCCCAAGCAACCAACTCGACAACTCGACCGACCTGTACAATGCGCTAAGTATTCTCTCCGCTACGGAACGAACCTGCATAACGCTGCACTATATGGAGGATATCTCGGTGGCAGATATCTGCGACATTGTCGGATTGCCGACAGGAACAGTAAAATCACACCTGTCACGCGGCAGAACAAAACTATCTAAATTCTTAAAACAAAATGGTTATGAATGATTTATTTATGAACGATTCGGAACAGGATAAGTTGATTTCAAAATTTTTGAAAGAAAATAGATACGAAGTCGAAAATGTCGATTTCTCGCGCAAGGTGATGCGTAAAGTGCGCAGACTCTCACCAGAGATAATCTCAAATCTGCTGAGTTTTATGGGCGGAGTAGCCTGCTGTGTTGTGTTCTTTATGTTCAACGGCGAACAGATAATCTACCGACTGTTCGGAAAATTTATCTCTCTGTGGATTAACGGCGCAGACCAAATAATTTTAATGTCTGAAACCAAACTGATAATCTCATTGGTGGGCATCTTTATAACACTCGGAGTGATTGTTTATCAACTTAAATCGGATTATAAAATTCAGTAAGCATCAAAAATCTTGTCGACAGATTTTTTATCTTTTAGATTTTGGTTACCTTTGCAACTATGATTGACCCGGCTATAAAAGATAAAATATTCGCAGTCGCCAATATTGTAGAGGTCGTTAGCGATTTTGTGACTCTGAAAAAACGCGGAGTCAACTACATTGCGTGCTGTCCGTTCCACAACGAGAAGACTTCGTCATTTGTAGTCTCTCCGGCTAAAGGTGTATTTAAATGTTTTGGGTGCGGCAAGGCCGGGAATGCCGTAACCTTCGTGATGGAACACGAACACCTGAGCTTTGTCGATGCGCTGAAGTATCTTGGGCGCAAGTACAACATCGAGGTTCAGGACCGCGAGTTGACTCCCGAACAGCGTCAGGCACACGACCAGCGTCAAAGTATGTTGGCTGTAAACGCTTTTGCTGCTGAATATTTTGTCAACACACTCAATGATACGCCCCAGGGTCAGAGCGTCGGATTGGGCTATCTTCGCGAACGCGGCATTAGCGATTCGGCAATCAAGAAATTTGGACTCGGGTACTGCCCCGCAGGCAAGGATACATTTTCACAAGCAGCGCTCAAAGCGGGCTATAAACTTGAGTATCTGACAGCTACGGGACTCACCATTCAACGCGAGGACGGCTCGCTGTATGACAGATTCTCCGACCGAGTAATTTTTCCTATTCACTCGGTGAGCGGGACTATAATCGGGTTTGGGGGGCGAATTATGTCGTCGGAGAAGAAGACTGCCAAGTATCTAAACTCCCCGGAATCGGACATATACCACAAAAGCGAAACACTATACGGAATATTTTTTGCTCGCAATGCAATAAGCCGCGCGGACAACTGCATATTGGTCGAGGGCTACACCGATGTAATTTCGATGCACTCATCGGGCATTGAAAATGTCGTTGCATCATCGGGCACCTCGCTGACCAAGGAGCAGATTGCGCTCATTTCGCGATTCACAAAAAACGTAACTGTAATATATGACGGTGACGCAGCCGGAATAAAGGCATCGCTCAGAGGTATAGATATGATTCTCGAGGCGGGTCTGAATGTTCGTTGCGTACCGCTGCCCGAGGGCGAAGACCCCGATTCGTTTGCAAGACAACACTCGGCAAGCGAACTCGAAGCATATATCGAGGCAAACACCGAAGATTTCATCACCTTCAAGACCAACATTCTCATTGGTGACGCAGGTGCAGACCCACTGCGCAGAGCAAATGCCATTAAGGATATTGTCGAATCCATCGCAGTTATCCCCGATAAGATTACCCGTTCGGTCTATATCAAGCAGTGTGCAAAGTTGCTTGAGATTGAATCGTCGATTCTCGACTCGGAAGTTTTAAAGCAGATTAATCGTCGCAACTACACAGCTCAGGAGTACCGCGAAATCGAGAACCTGAGAAAAATCGAACAACGCAAACAACAGAATACACAGAAACAGGAGCAACCCAGCAATAGCACCGAATCGCTGAGAATCGAACAATTCGAGCGGGAGTTGATTGGTTATCTCTTGTTACAGGGTCACGAACACTTCTGCAATACGCTTGAGGACAATGAGGTCGAGCGCAGAAACGTGGCTGAATATATCATTTCGGAGTTGGACTACGACGGCATCAGATTGCAAAACCCGACACTCGACAACGTGCTGCAAATCTATCGCGAGCATTGGCAAGCGGCATTGGAGAGTGCACGCAACGAGAATCCACAATGTGACCCGCTTGAAACGCTCGAAAAAAACGAATGGCGATTCCCGATACATATTTTCAACAGCAGCGAATCAATAGTCATCGCCCAGACCGTGAGCGACATCATAATGCAAGACGAAAAATTGCGACCCAGCAAATTGTGGGAAGAGTTTGATATGCCAATATGCCCCGACCGACTGCGCCTGAGCGACCTTATCCCCAGAATTATAAATATATATAAGTCTAAGATTATCGAGCAGATGATAGCGCAGATTCAGAGCCGTCTCGACTCGCCCGAACTCAGCGAAGAGCAAGTCGCCGAACTAATCGACCGCATCAAACTGCTTAACGAATCGCGTGTCTACTTCTGCCAAAAATATACACGTATAATAATTTAGACTACATAAAGGATTTTACCCGTTCTATTATTCTGTCCAAATCGTCTGGAACTAAAACGAAATCTTCGCGGTCGACATCTATAACCAACAATCGGCCTTTGTACTCGTTTTGTATCCAATTTTCATACAATTCGTTGAGTCTGTTCAGGTAGTCTGTGCTGATGGACATTTCATAGGCACGACCTCGACGTTGAATCTGGCTGACAAGTGTCGGAATGCTGCATTTAAGGTATATCAACAGGTCGGGCTGTGGCAAAGTGTCGATAGCCAGCTCGAAAATATCCATATATGTCGTGTAATCGCGTGTGGACATCAGTCCCATCTGATGAAGGTTGCGAGCAAAGATATAAGCATCTTCATAAATTGTACGGTCCTGCACCACGTTGCAATTTTCTGCGAGTATGGATTTGACACTGCGCAAACGTTTCGACAGGAAATATATCTGCAAATTGAACGACCATTCTGTCATATTGTCGTAAAAATCAGCCAAATATGGATTCTTATCATCTTCATAGTAAGGTTTGAATCCAAGTTTCTGAGCAATGATTTCCGTCAGCGAAGTCTTTCCTGAGCCGATATTTCCAGCGATTGCAATATGCATAGTATCAATGTGTTATTTTAACAATTCGAGCAATTGATTAATGTATTCCCTGTTGTTTGCAAGTCGGGGCACCTTATTTTGACCGCCCAATTTACCACGATTCTGCATCCAGCGATAGAACGTACCCTCGGGCAGAACGGTCAGTTGCGGAGCCTCCAAGGTCGTAGAATTATATCTTTTAGCCTCGTAATCGGAGTTCACCTCCTGAAGTCGGCTGTCCAATATCTCGACAAATTTGTCCAGCGAGTCGGGCATCTTTGCAAACTCAACCAACCATTGATGTCCGCCCTTATTTCCATTCTCCATATAAACCGGACCGGCAGTGTAATTAGAGATAACTGCGCCCGTTTTTTCACACGCCGAGCTCAACGCCTGTTCGGCATTATCAATGATTATCTCCTCGCCAAAGGCATTAATATAGTGACGCGTGCGCCCTGTAATCTTGATTTTCAGCGGACTGAGTGATGTGAACTCAATGGTATCCCCAATCATATATCGCCACAGACCAGCCGATGTAGATATGATAAGTGCATAATTCACTCCGAGTTTCACATCTGCAACCGTCACTGCCTTTGTGGGGTCATCGAGATGTTCAACGGGCAGAAATTCGTAGAATATTCCATAGTCCAACATCAACAGCAAATCACGTTTCATCGGGTCATTCTGCAACGCAAAGAATCCCTCCGAGGCGTTATATGCCTCGACATACTTCATATTATCCGACGGAATCAACTCCTCGAACTGTTTTCTGTATGGTTCGAATCCCATTCCGCCGTGCATAAAGAGTTCGAGATTGGGCCATATTTCAAGTATATTGTCTTTGCCCGTAAACTCAAGCAGACGCTGCAAAAGAATGAGGTTCCACGACGGCGAGCCCGAAAATGAGGTCACATTCTTCTTGATTGTCTCCTGACAAATTTTTTCTATTTTCTTTTCAAAATTCGGAATCAAAGCAGTCTCCACCTTAGGCACACGTTTCCACGACGCCCACCACGGAGTATTATCAATCATTATCGCCGACAAATCACCCGTTCTGACCTTTGCAGTCAGCTTCTCGAGCTTGTGGCTACCACCGAGAGTCAACGATTTTCCCTCGAATATTTTTGTCTTTGGGTAGATGTTTACGAACATTCCCAGCAGATCGCGAGGTCCTCTCAAATGCGAATCCCTCAGCGATTCGACACTGACCGGAATAAACTTACTCTTATTGGAAGTTGTCCCCGAAGATTTTGCAAACCAATTGATTGCCGTAGGCCAGATAATATTTTTTTCTCCCAGCCTTGCGCGATCGATGTACTGCACAAACGATTCGTAGTCGCAAACCGGCACCCGTTGCTGAAATTTTTCTGTCGAGTCAATAGATTTGAAGTCATACTTCACACCGAATTCAGTCTCGGCCGCATACTCCACAAGAGACATAAGTTCGCGCTCCTGCACCTGCACAGGATTGTTACAGAAGTAGTCAATCTCTTCCTGACGCCTCTTGAACCACAAATCTACTACCCTATTAATCAACATCTCTGCGCGTATAACTACTAATTAAAAAATTTACCGATTTTGCTTATTGCCGAAGGCAACGCAAAGACCACAACACGGTCATAGGGTTTTATTTCGAAATCACCACACCCGATTACGGATTGTTCGCCTCGTACGATACCGCCGATGATTGCACCTCTGGGGAATCCCATATTTCGGATACAGGTCTTCGTAGATGGTGAATTTGGTTTGGCAATGAACTCCAGCACCTCGGCATCACACCCGGTCAGACACTTGATAGCCTGCACATCGGTGCTCATCGTAAAGCGGAATATACTGCTGGCAGTTATGACCTTTTTGTTCACGATGGTATCAATGCCGATACTTTCGGCAAGATTTATATAGTTCAAATTCTCAATTTCGGCAATAACCTTCTTCACACCTAAACGCTTAGCCAGCATCGCAGCCAGAATGTTTGTTTCGGCACGTCCCGTAACTGCGATGAATGCGTCCATATTTCCGATGCCCTCTTCAATCATAGCATCGGTATTTCGACCATCTTCGTGGATAATGAGCGTACGTTCGAGAAATTCGGCCAATTTGTATGCCTTATCAGCCGAGTAGTCAACAAGTTTCACATTGCAATCATACTGCAACTCTTTTGCCACTCGCGCTCCAATCAGGCTACCGCCCAGAATCATAATGTTTTTCACATCAATATTCGACTGCCCCGAATACTCCATAACCTCACGCTGATACTCGCGCTTGACTATGACATAGACATTATCTCCGCCCTTAAGTTTATCATCTTCCGAGGGGATAATTGTTGTTCCGTTACGCGATATTGCTACGGTTCGGTAGTTCAGTTTGTCGCGGCTGGGAGTCATCTCTGCGAGTGTTCTGCCGATAAGCGGCGACGACTCTTCCAATTTGAATACCACCAGCACCAACTTGCCGCCCGAGAAGTCGACATACTCCGTAGTGTTGGTGTGACCCAGCAGATTGACAATTTCACGAGCAGCTACCTTTTCCGGATAAAACAAAAAGTCTATACCCATATTGATAAATATCTCTTTATTATTTGGTTCGAGATATTCGTTGTTATCAATACGAGCAATCGACTTTTTAGCTCCGAGCTGTTTTGCAAGCATCGCCGACAATATATTCGAATTTTCCTGAGGCTGAACCGCGATAAACAAATCAGCCTTAGCTACCGATGCCTGTTTCAGTATTTCGAACGTAGTTGAATCGCCCTCCACGCAGATAACATCAGCAATCGACGCGACAGCCTCGAGTCGTTTTGCATCATCATCTATAACCGTAATGTCGTGATACTCATTACTTAACATTTTCGCGAGGTGACTACCGACCTCTCCCACGCCCGAAATTACAATTTTCATTATCCGAAATGATAGTATTACTTTTCCACAAAAGTAAACATTTTCGAAATAATTTAACCAATTAGCAGCAAATATTTTTCACATAAAATGCTACTCACTCGGTTTTCATAATCATATTTGCACAATTTGCATTGATTTTATCATACTCGGTGAATCTGTTTCCCAGCAGTTCGAGTGTATTTTCGGTGCGAAAATAGAGCATCGGGAAGTCTTTGGTTATCATTGCTGCACGTCTGAACGACTCGGTCACAGCGTCGGCTGCACGCTCGGAGTGAAAATCATCGAGAAAGACCTCAGGCGAGAGTCCCATCTTTGATATCAAATCCAAATATAGCATCTCATCTGAGAGGTTTTTTCCGTGAAAGAAGAACATTCGCTCGACATCAATCAGAAATTCGAGCGTTCGCTGAGGCCACAGATACAGAACAGACATTACGGCTCGCGAGGGGATTCGACTATCGAGAGTCAGTGAATCGGAGTGTAATAACGAGTAGTATTTTTCGCCGAAATGGACATTTGTTTCTGCCTGGATTTTGTGCACTTCACGATCGAGCCAATCTCCGAAATTTTTATCCACAATCCGAGGATGGGGAAACATTCCCCACGGTACAATCTCCAGCACCAAATCATTGGGATACTCTCTTGTCAGTTGTTCAACTTTACCCGCAAAGGTGTAACACCACGCACACAGCGGGTCCATAAGGTATAATAAATTGCTTTTCATAGTTAAATAAATATTAAAATCTATTTAACCGACGCAAATACCACACCAACCGATTAAAGCAGACCTTTGTTTCTGAAACTGAATACTCCGTTGCAAGATATTATCACGTGGTCGACCAGCGAAATATCAAACAGTCGAGCAGCCTCCTGCAACTTGAGTGTCACCTCTTTATCGTTGTGCGACGGAGTCGGGTCTCCCGAGGGGTGATTATGTACGAGCAACACTCCCGAGGCGAGTCGCTCGATGGCGCGTTTCAGCACCAAACGGTTATCCACAAGCGTACCGCTAACGCTCCCCTGACTGATTTTGGACTTATATAAAACCTTATTTGCTGATGTGAGATAGACTACCCAAAACTCCTCATAAGGCAAATCAGCCAGCATCGCAGAAAATATCCCTTCGACATCGGCAATCGACCCGATGAAGTCCTGTTGTTCAACCTGAGCCACACGGTATCGTCTGCCGAGTTCCAGCGCCGCAGAGATAGCCGCTGCACGCACAGCACCCATTGCACCGGTCATTCTCAACCTATTGAAGTCGGTTTTTGAGAGTTCAATCAAATTGTTATCCAGCTCGCGCATCAAATCACGAGCAACATCTGCGGGCGAAAAATCGCGAGTCTCGACGCCCATAACCAACGCTAACAGTTCGGCATTGGTCAGTTCAGCAACACCCCGACTCATCATTTTCATTCGGATTTGACTCTCCATTGATATTTGACCTTCGTTTCGTTTGAGTGCCATAACAGACAATATTTAATAAGACAATCCCGAACGATTGAATATCAATCGTCCAAAGTTAAAGACTACGAACCAACGGCCTCGTCCGCCGTCATAGTTTGCCACAGTCAGGCTCGCGGGTCCTATGATAGACTGGTAGACAAGTGTTGACGACAACATATACCGAGCCTTATTATCCACGTTGAATACCTTGAAAAAACTTTCGGGCATAAACATATTCAGGTCGCTGCGCAGGTAGAAGTTCTGAGTAAAACAAACCGTCGGCATCAGACCGAGTCCCAGATACGAGTCGCTGCGATATTCGGGCAGAAAGAGCGTGCGCGAGTGAGGCGTAGGCATAAACGCAGGCTGCGTATAGTTGGTCATATATTCGTTAGCCATAGATGGGTGCGTAGTCAAAACCACATCTACAAGCCAACCAAGTTTAAACCATTTAGACATATTTATATAGTCCTCGCGCAACATTTTACCCCCAATCCAATGGTGCTTGGTTTTCGGCGAGGTGGACTCATTTCCATAGACATAGATGCCCGAAAATAGTTGTCGTGCGCCTCTTGTCGGATAGAGTTTATAATTAAGTGTATTGTGTTCTACGTGAGCTCTGAGCTCGGCATATTCAAATTTACCTTTAAAACTCTGCTGGGTCAGTTCGCCATCAATCATCTGGTGGAATTTATAGTTATTCTGTCCCAAATTTGCATAGAACGAGGCTACGGATTTTCGGCCTATAGGGAATCCGACCGATGCCGAGAAGAAGTGCTCCATCATTCGCTTGTAGGGAGAGGTATTCACCGCATAAACATCATTCGACCCATTAAGATAATTATACCTGTTGAATGTAAATGAGAAGTCGGCGTAGAATGGCGACCCCGCTATAAAGTCGGTTCTTAATCCCGTACGTCCCGACACATAGTAGTTGCCGACGAAACCATCAAAATAGTAACTCTTCAGCGTACGGCCAATGCGTTTGTATTCTGCTCCGAAGAAAAGCTCATTGAGCGAACCTGAAGATATGTTACCACCGAGCATAACTTTCAGACTCGGTTTGGCCTGCATCTTCATCTTGAGCGAGAATACCCCCGTCGAATCGTTATACACCGAGAATGGGAAATCGCCCGTAATGTCACCTTCGGACAACATCTTGAAATATGAACTCTTGAATTGGTCGAATGTAAATGTTTTGTTTTTGCCGTGGTCGATTTTCAGCAGTTTGCCCACGTAATCGAGCTGCACTGAATTCAGTCCCTCAATCTCTAAATTGTCATAAACCAATTCGGGCAGTTGCGACTTGAAATGCAATCGTCTCACAGCCAGAGAATCAGCCGACGCCCGACGCGTAATCTTCTCCTTAATCTGTGGCATTGCTGCCATTGCATCGGCATATCCTCGGTCGATAATCTCCTGAGCCTTGTCGAAATCCAATATTCCGTAATCCTTAAATATGCGCTCAATCATAATTCCTCGGTCCTGAGGCAATTCATAATTTGTGTGCATCATTGTCAACATTTCGACCTGACCAACCAAATCGCTCTCATCTGGATTGACAATATCCGACACACACTTGCCGCCAATGATTACATCTGGTTTAAAATCTCTATCAACCACCTCCCAGGGGAAGTTATTGTAGATACCGCCATCGAAAATCAACGTTGAGTCAATCTTCATAGGCTTAAACACGATTGGGATAGACATCGACATTCTGATTGCTGCACCCAAATCGCCCTCCTTGAAGACAAGTTCTTTGCGGTGATAAACATCTGCAGCCACACAACGAAACGGAACAAAGAGCTTGTCAAAATCACCCTTTGAGAGAGCCGTAGCACTTGCAAATATCTCGTTAAAGCTGACATCAATAGCGTGTGAAGGTATCAGGCTGCCCGAGAGCGCCTTTACCCCCAACTTGTTTCTGTCGATATTGACCGAGAGCATCGTCGCAGCCGGAGTCTGTTGTTTATAGAAGAACGAATACTTAGGCTCGATTTTGCCCGACATCCACACCTTTACAAGGTCAGACACAAACAAATCGTTCATCTGTTGCGGAGTGTAACCAATGGCATAAAGCCCGGCCACAATCGACCCCATAGATGTACCAGCTACATAATCAATCGGGATATTATTCTCTTCGAGTGCTTTGAGAATCCCAATGTGATACAACCCTTTAGCCCCTCCACCACTAAGCACAACTCCCACAGTCTGTGCCATTGAGACACAGTTTGCCACAATCAGCAATATAGTTATGATAAATTTTCTCATTCGCACATATTCAATTACAATGCAAAGGTAACCATAATTCAAAGAAAATCACTACACTCCCCACTTAATTCTGGAATTAGCTACACTTTCGTTCAAAAATATGACATAATCACCTCTCAAACAAGCTCAGAAAGCAGATTCAATGTTGATAAAAGTTTGATAAAAATAGCCCTGCACGTTGTGTATTAGAGAAAATAATCGTACCTTTACACCCAAATTTGTAGTATTAACATTTAAAACCTAAAACTAACAGATGAAAAAAACAGTTTTGTTGGCAGCAGCATTGTTGCTCTCTGTGAGCACATTCGCTCAGAAAAAAGAGGAGGGTTTCAAATTTACAGTTGTAAAGGAAAACCCGATTACAAGCATTAAGAACCAAAACCGTGCAGGTACCTGCTGGAGCTACTCAGCACTCGCATTCATCGAATCAGAGCTTATCCGTCTGGGTAAAGGCGAATACGATTTGAGCGAAATGTACATCGTACACAACAC
>JAZOQL010000248.1:0-3448 GCA_045656065.1 Rikenellaceae bacterium
TTCAGCCAATCGGTTGAATTATAGGTATCGGAAAAATCAACTGTCGGTGCGTATGCTTTTTCGAGAGATGAACAGCGATAGTACATTTCCGTAATGCCGTTTGTTCCAAGTTTGGTCACTTTTGTCAAATCAGCACCTTCCGTTAGGCTTGAACAGCCGCTGAACATACTGTAGTATGAGCCGACAGCGATTTCCGTTGACGGAAGTTGTGGTGCGGTTCTCAACGCCGTGCATCCCACGAACATAGAAGCGTAGCAAGATGTTGAGAGTTTCGTCTGCGGCAAATCGGGTGCGTTCACAAGGGAAGTGCAGGTTTGGAACATACTGTGGCAGCAGTGTTTGTGTTCAATTGTCTGCCCGTAGCGGTCTTCAAAGAAAGATATGTCCATATTCAGTTTAGCCGCGCTGACGAGGGTTGTCGCGTTGGCAAAAACATAAGCGAGACCCCAATCCATAACAAACTTGTTTTCACCCAAGTAGTCGGAGTCGTAAATGAGGCTCAAAGGATTGCCCGCGACAGAGAACGGCTGCGTGCATTCTATGGTGTGATACCTGCTGCTTGACACATCATAGTAGTACATATTGCCGCTGTGACGAAGCATAACCTTTCCGCCTGCGGGTATCGCGATTCTGCGACCTGCTGCGGTGTCTGTCGTTGTAATCCAAGTGTTTCCGCCGTCTGTGCTGTATTTGAACGTGTTTGTCGTGACGGACGAACCCGTTGTCCGCGCCGTCAGCACAAGCGTGTTCTCGCCATTATACTCGTTGATGATTGACAGATAGTCTTCGCTATAGTCGTGGTCTGCGGTGGTGGCGGTCAAAACGCTGCTATAAACCGTGGTTTGTGAGCCGAAAGCGTCCTCAACCGTCATTCCCGCTTGGAAATAATATGTCGTTTCGGGCGAAAGGCTCGGAATTGTGATTTGAGTGTCGCCGTCAGACCACATTTCGTAGGTTATCGGGTTGTCTTGTGTCGGGTCTTGGGTTGACAACCACACGTTTATCCAACCGCCACTGAATATATAGTCGTGCAGATACACGAGGTCGAATGTGACGGAGTTTTCTGTCCTTGACGCATAGTAAATATTGACATTGTTCACTACAGTGGTTTGAATTGTTCCCGTCACCGTCTCTTGTAATCCATACACATCGGTAGCCGTAACACTGTATAGGTAGGCTTCACCCGCCGTAAGCCCCGTGACGATGAATGTGATTGTGTTGCCGCTTATCGTTCCTTGGAACGTCTGACCGCCGTTTGTGGAGAGTACAGCCGATGAAAGGGTGTAGGTTGACGAGAACAGATAGTGTACGCGGTACGAGTAGTTGTCGCGGGAAATGTTATGTAGTGTTAGCGAAATCGAACCCGCTCCGAGAGTTGTGAAACCCGCGATATTGGAGAAAGCCAACTCCGTTTGGTCGTCCATCAGCACCGCCTGCACGCGGTAAGCCGTTGATGATTGTAAACCTTGGATGCAGACTGATTGGGGATTTCCGCTCACGTCCTGCAATCCTTGGACTGCCTGCAAGCCGTGCCAATATTTTATTGTTGTATGTTGCATAGTTCTAAAAGTTATATATAAGTTATTTATAAAGGCGGCGCAAACATTTTTTCTTCGGTTTTATTATTTGATGATGTACACACTAACATCATCATAAAATGAAAGAGATTTGGAAAACAGCCGTGATTGACGGCAAAGAGAATAAGAGATACAAAGTATCAAATTACGGAAGAATTATATGTTTGAATTGGAATAGAACGGGCAAGGCTCGGATGTGCAAGTTGAATGTTGATGGCGGTGGTTATTTGAAGGTAAAAATTGACCGCGTGACAAAATTGGTTCATCGCATAGTAGCCGAGACTTTTATCCCTAACCACGAAGGCAAACCCTGCGTTGACCATATAGACACAAATCGTCAGCGGAATGTAATTGAAGTTGATGAAAACGGATTTCCAGTTGAAAATTCAACATTAACAAATATAAGATGGGCAACGCAAAAGGAGAATTGCAATAACCCTTTGTCAAGAAAGCATAAAAGCGAGAACAGCGCAAAACCTTGGCTCGGAAAATTCGGTGATGAACATCATCGTTCAATACAAGTCGTTCAATTGACACTTGACGGTCAATTAATCAAGAAATGGTCTTGCGCAATGGAAGCCAAACGTGAACTCGGAATTAAACAAGGTAATATAAGAAAATGTTGCCGAGGCAAACGCAAAACAGCAGGCGGCTACCGTTGGATGTACTATTCAGACTACCAAAAACTTCAAAGAAAAACCATAAAAGACATAAAACCGCTCTTTTGAGCATTTCCAAATTTCAATGTGTACAAAGAAAAACCCCGTCCGATTGGATGGGGTTTTCCGTTTTCAAGGTTGAAGTGTCCGCTGTGCGGATGAAGTCTATTGTTGTTGGTTGCCGCCGCTTTGTTGGCTTCCATACGACAGATTACACACAGCACTCACTGGTGTAATTGAACTTATAGAGTCGATTCTCACTTCGCCTGCGACAGCAGCCTGCGTGATGAACGCCTCGTAGTTAGGTGTTGCGTTTGACAGAGGATAGCGTGACGGGCAATCGTCCTCGTAGCCTCCGCCTTGTGCAGCCGCACCTCTGTTTGCAGCGGTGACATACACTTGGTACTCGGTGCTTTCGGATATTGAAATAGCATTTCCGTTGTCATCCAAATCTCCGTTTGCGATGGTGAAGTTTTGGAGACCCGTCTGTGCTGTCAGAGTGAACGGTTGGTAGGTTGATTGACCTGCGGCGCGTACATAAACGGTGAGACTGTTGAGCGTTCCGTTTGTGGTGACGTTCAGTGACGCGCTCAAGGAGTTCACCGTAGTGACCTTGTTGCTCATAGAGATAACGGGAGGTCTGTAACCGCTGTTTGCGGATTCGGCATCTTGACTCCAATCGCCGACATATTCGCGACCGAGCGTGTCAACGACATAGGGCACGGCATAGTAGATTGTGTTCTCTGCAACGGGGTTGCCTCCGATGGCGGAGATTTTCCAACCTTGTCCAGCCTGCTGCTCGTCACCTGCGGAAACCTTTATTGCGTTTGCACCGTTTGCATTTGTCGAAAGGTAAACGCCGACATCGCTGACTTGGATGACATTCGCGTCCTTTTCGCAACGGATTGCGGGTGACAATTCACCGCAGCCGCCTTCAAATGCTGACCCTCCTGCCGAATAAAATTCCGCCAATATCAGCGTGATGAATGTTGAAGCGGAGTTGATTGTTGTCCAATCGCTCCAAACCAAATCGGTGTTATAGACACGGGCGCGGCAGCAATACTGATGCCCAGGTTGGAGGGGGACACCCAACTCCGTTGAATTGAGGTTGATTGAAGACGGTGAGCCGCTCTTCGTTATCTTCGTGCCAACGAGAGTGCCGACTGCATTACCGCTGTAAACTTCAAGTTCGGTTGTTGTTATAGCCATAGT
>JAZOQL010000249.1:0-1836 GCA_045656065.1 Rikenellaceae bacterium
TTTCCTCGAATCGGACAAAACCTCTTGGAAGATGTCAATGTCATACACTCGTTCCCGCAGCAAAGCATTGGCGCAAAGAGCAAACGCGCTTTCCTTGTTAGGCTCGAATGCGTATGCGTGTGAAAACTTGGTAAGCCAACAATACTCACCAAGGTCTGCCCCGATGTCAATTATGCTTTTCGAGAAATTGAAATAGCCGTCCTCATTACGGTTTATCTTGTTAATGCCGTCAACTTCGAGGCAAAAAGGTGTAGGGTAGTCGTTAGGGTAGTTGCTCTCCAACTGCCCAACATCCCAATCCCGTAAAATGATTGAGTTTTTCGGTATGTTTACGGGATACTCGTTATACTTTTTATAATATAATA
Organism: Rikenellaceae bacterium; assembly: GCA_045656065.1. GTDB lineage: Bacteria > Bacteroidota > Bacteroidia > Bacteroidales > Rikenellaceae > CAJGBR01. Next base: position 366 of record JAZOQL010000249.1, read on the forward strand.
TCATAGATGTTAATATTTACAACTCAAAATAAGAGCGCACCGTGTCGTGTATCGCAGCAAGGCAGGCGTTAAGTTTGTCAATGTAAACGAACCTACTGTCAATGTCGAACTTCGCGTCCTTCCAAGCGATTCGGTAAGTGACAGATGTCTCAATGTGCGTTCCCTCGGACTTGAAGTCCGTTGTCGGTTTGTTCATAACCTCATATTCGTTGGTTATGATTCCCGTGATTTTTCCTTTCGACACGGTGACTACATCGTTCACGTCATCGTAACACTTGAAATAAACGGTGTCTCCGATTGACAGTTCGTGCCAACCGAACTTGTTGTTCGTCTGCGTGTCTTTGATTGCATTGTCTCCCGCCTCCATAATGGCGCGGAGCGCGTTTTCGGTTTTCTCGAATTTCTTATTGTCCATTTATAAGTTTTTTTGCTATTTTCTTGATGTTAGCCTTCACTTTGTCATCGTATTCAAGAACATTGTCAACATATTTGTCAAGCATATCCTCAATGCTGACGCACTCACTCATATTGACTTTCGGCATATCAATAGTCGCCGTGCCTTTCTTCGGCAGAAAGTTTATGTTGTAAATGTCTGAATTGTTGTTTATGTATGCGTAGATTTTGTGGAAACTCAATTTGGACAGCAAGTCGGAGTCAACCATAATCTCAATGTACTTCCACTTGCAGAAATCCTTGAACTCACCCATAGGAAGTTCCTTGACTTCATCGTAGTCAACCCGCATAAACTGCGGGGATATTTTGTTCTCATAAAACACCTCGTCACCACTGTCGGTAAGACACATAACGCCACGTGTATTGTCACGGTCGTTCTGCGACATCTGATAGGGAGAACCCACATATACCACATTCTTGTATTTCTGTCTGTGATGAATGTGACCCGAATATATACGGCAACTGACATCGGTGTTCTCCAACTTGATTTTGGATTCGGACTTGGTTCCAGAGGCGTTCATTGTGACACCGAAGAAATCGGCGTGGCAAACAAGGAAGTCGGAATCCGACATACCCTCCAAAGTCTCGGTGAACTCATCTGTTCCGTTCACCCACGGAATCATACCGACATTCTTCGTGCCGAGCAGAAAATTCTGCGGCTCTTTCACAACCTCAACATTCGGAACGTATTTCAAACAGTCAATTGAAGTGATGTCGTTGCTGTCGTTCTCATAAGCATCGTGGTTGCCGCAAAGAACATAGACCTTGGAAAAAATCCTGCCAAGACGCTCAAACACACCCATAGCGAGGTTCATCGTGGAAAGCCCGACAGTCTGTCTGTTGTCGAAAACATCCCCGCAATGTATGAGTATGTCACCGCGTTTCACCTTGCTCTCAAAGAGCGGAAACACGAATTTGTCGAAGCACTCTCTGAAATGCCCCTCCCAAACCTTTGAATTGTTTTTGAGACCGAAGTGGGTGTCTGAAATGAGCCAAATGTTCATTTAGAAAAGTTTTG
>JAZOQL010000250.1:0-7822 GCA_045656065.1 Rikenellaceae bacterium
ATGATGTTGTCTTCCTAAGACCGCTTGGCCTCCGACTTAACTCTGGATAGAAATAGAGTCTTGATCTTGAAATATCGAAGTTTTCAAGTGCACGCAAAGTCTGAATACCAAAGTAGTACTCTTCTGGCACCTCTTTGTAACCAAGAAGGTCGTGTTCGGTTCTTGTTTTTCCCGAAAGTTTTGATTTAGTAATATCCATTATATACAGATTTTGAAAATTTATTGATTCGCAAAGATAATGCTATTTTTTCAAAAAACACACTACCTTGTCGATTTTATTAAATTATTAATCAATAAAATATTTTTCAGTTGGTTATTTCTTTGCATTTTATCCGTTTTCTGAGGCGGGCTTTGTATGATTGTATCTGTGTGGCTGTTTCGCCATTAGCCGACCTTTGAGAAAACATTTTGTGGAGTTGTGTTCTAAGATTAATTTTTCGTAACTTTGTCGAAATCTTTGGAACGATGATTCTTGATAGTGATATAAAATTTTTGAAAGGCGTAGGCGAAAAACGAGCTCAACTTCTCAATAAAGAGTTGAATATCACTACGATTAAAGATTTGTTGTATTATTTTCCGTTCAGATACATCGACCGCAGCCGCATATTTTCAATCTCGGAAATCGGCGAGGATACGGCAACTTTTGTCCAAATACGAGTCAAAATTGATGGTTTCAAGTTGATTGGCGAACGTGCCAAGCGGCGATTTGTTGCCGAGGTGAGCGACCCAACAGGGCGAGCCGAACTTGTCTGGTTCAAGGGGATAAATTGGATTCAGAAGAGTCTCAAGCAAGGCGATTATGTCATTGCATTTGGGAGGGCTGCATTCTTCAATGGAAAACTGAATATCGTACACCCAGAGATTGAGTCGCCTTTCAAAACAACTGACAATTCGGTGAACAGTTCGGTGCAGGGTGTTTACTCGACCACCGAGCGACTAAATGACAACGGACTCGGCACAAAGGCTATCTTTAAGTTGATAAGTTCGATGTGGCCACAGGTCGAACCGCTGATTGAAGAGACTCTGCCCGATTGGCTTATTCAGAAAACAGGAATTGCCCCACTAAAAGAGGCTCTGTATGACATTCACTTTCCGCGTTCGCAGAAGGCGCTCGAGCAGGCTCGGGTGAGGTTGAAATTCGAGGAACTGCTGGGCATTCAACTGCACATTTTGTCGCTGCGCAACCACCGGACAAATACCTACAAAGGTTACCGATTCTCAAAAATCGGAGCAGCCTTCAACGACTTTTACAGCCGTCGACTGCCCTTTGCTCTGACCGAGGCACAGAAACGTGTAATCAGAGAGATACGCGAAGATATGGGTTCGGGCAGGCAGATGAACCGATTGTTGCAGGGCGACGTGGGTAGCGGTAAAACTATGGTCGCACTGATGACTATGCTCATTGCCATAGACAATGGGTTTCAATGTTCGCTGATGGCTCCGACCGAAATTCTCGCCACACAGCACTATAACTCAATCCGCGAGCAGTTGGGTGACGTAAATGTCCGTGTAGCGCTGCTCACAGGCTCGACCAAAACCAAAGAGCGACAAGATATACTGCAACGACTCGCCGAGGGGCAAATAGACATTCTCATCGGCACACACGCACTCATTGAGGATTCAGTCCAATATAAAAACCTCGGCTATGTAGTCATCGACGAGCAGCACCGTTTCGGCGTGGAACAACGTTCGCGACTCTGGAGAAAGGGCTCTGAGCAGTTGCCCCATATACTCGTAATGACGGCTACGCCCATACCGCGCACCCTGGCGATGACTCTCTATGGCGACCTCAATGTTTCGGTCATCGACGAACTGCCTCCGGGAAGAAAGCCTGTAAAGACGCTACACTTCACAGAGCGTCTGCGCCTAAAGGTGAACGAGTTTCTGCGCAGAGAGATAGATGCTGGTCGTCAGGTGTATGTAGTCTATCCGTTGATATCGGGCTCGGAGAAGCTGGACTACAAGAATCTTGAAGACGGAGCCGAGAGTTTAGCTGATGTATTCCCTCCGCCCAAATATGTCACATCGGTAGTTCACGGCAAGATGAAACCCGTAGACAAGGATTACGGAATGAGGCTTTTTGTTGAGGGTAAATCGAATATGATGATTGCGACATCTGTAATCGAGGTGGGCGTTAATGTTCCCAATGCTACGGTGATGGTTATCGAGAGTGCCGAGCGGTTCGGGCTCGCCCAGTTGCATCAGTTGCGCGGCCGAGTAGGGCGCGGCGCTGAGCAGTCATACTGTATATTGATGACCAAAGAGGGTATTTCGACAGACTCGCGCAAACGCATCGAAGCAATGACCCGCACAACAGACGGATTCGAAATTGCCGAACTCGACCTTAAATTGCGAGGACCGGGCGATTTGGCCGGGACTCAACAGAGTGGACTCGCCTTTGACCTGAAGATTGCATCGCTGGCAAAAGATGGAGCGCTGCTCGAACGCGCTCGCGCCGTAGCAGAACGAATCCTCGAACACGACCCTGAACTCTCACACCCACAAAACAGCAAATTGAGAATACTGAAGAAGATATTTGCATCGTCTCAGAATTTGGATTTCAGTATGATTTCTTAACGGTGTCGAAATAATGTCAGTCCAAGTGGAATATTTGGACTTGAAAATTTGATAGAAAAGGTGTATATTTGCAATCTATTATAATATGCTGTGAATATTATGAAGAGACTAATTTGTATTTTAATGGCACTGTTGGTGTCAGTGGGTTATGCTCAACAGGCTGAAAATGATAGAAATGAGCCTGCATTTGGACAGCGCGAGAAGCTGACTTACAAGGTGGGATACTCGACATTTATCATTGGAGCTACGGTCGCTAAGGTTGTTTTTGAGGTGGCTCCAGAGGTTTATAACGATGTTGCTGCGTATAAACTTTCGGCAAATGCACGCACAACCTCGATTTTTAAGTGGTTTTTGAATCTTGATGATACATACACGGTTTGGCTGAATCAGGAGTCGTTGCTGCCGATAAGATTTGAAAACTACCTCAAGGAGAATTCGTATCGCTACCGCAGCAGCTACGACTACGATTGGGCAAAGATGCAGTCGCACAACAAATCGCACAACATCGGTCGCGACCGTCGTAAGGAGCTGACGCTGGCACTTACACCGCAGAGTCTTGACGGAATGTCGATTTTCTACAATGTGCGTTCGCGAAATATCTCGGGCAATCTGCAGAAGGGCTGGAGCGACAATGCTCAGGTTGTTATGATGGATACGGTCTATACCATCAAGTACGAATTTGCGGGAGTCGAAGAGAAACGAATGCCAAATATCGGAAAATTCCGAGCACTGAAGTTTACTTGCGAATTTGCAAACAATACCAGCAAAGGCGTGGAAATCATAAAGTTCGATATCTGGTATAGTGATGATAAGAATCATATTCCGTTGGCAATGGATTTCCCGCTGAAGGGCGGCGTGATGAAGGTTACGCTTGATGAAATATCAGGAATAAAATATCCGTTAGAGAGTCTGATAGAGAAAAAATAGTTGGACAATGTGGTTTGACAGGGCATATTTCATAGGAGTAGGCGGCATAGGAATGAGTGCCATTGCACGCTGGTGTGCGATGCAAGGGGTAAGTGTAGCGGGCTATGACAGGGTGGAGAGCGCGATTACCCGAGGACTTGCAGCTGTGGGTGTAGCTGTGCATTATGAAGATTCGGTAGAGGCGATACCGTCAGAATTCAGGTCTGACAAGGGTGGCGTTTTGGTTGTATATACTCCGGCCATTCCTGATGATATGACCGAACTGAATTGGTTCAGAGACAACGGATACGTAGTTAGAAAGAGGTCGCGCATCTTGGGCGAAATAACTAAGGATAAGTTTGTTATGGCCGTAGCTGGTACGCACGGAAAGACAACTACCACCTCGATGATTGCTCACTTTAACCGAGTGGTTACAGGCGGAGGTAGTGCATTTTTGGGCGGAATAGCTAAGAATTTTAACAGCAATCTGGTCTACGGTGAGGGCGACCGCGTAGCAGTCGAGGCTGACGAATTCGACCGCTCGTTTTTGCAGCTCTACCCCGATGTCGCAGTTGTGACCTCGGCCGACCCCGACCATCTGGATATATATGGGACTGCGGAGGCTGTGCGCGAAGCATTCGAGCAATTCATAGCTCAGATTAAGCCCGGTGGAACGCTGATTCTGAAAAAGGGTGTCAATCTGAGAGTGGCCGAAGGTGTGAAGTGTTTTAGCTATTCGGTTGACGGCGAGGCCGATTTCTGTGTGGAAGATGTGCGCATAGATGAGTGTGGTGATTACCACTTCACGCTGGTTACGCCCACAGAGAAAATCAAGGAGTGTCACCTTGGAGTGCCAGGTTGGGTAAATGTAGAAAACTGTGTGGCTGCAGCGGCTGCGCTGTGGTGTGCAGGAGAGTGTGACTGTGATAGATTGCGTCAGGCTATGGAGTCGTTCTCGGGTGTGAAACGCAGATTGGAATTCTATGTAAAACAGCCAGATAGAGTCTATTTTGATGACTACGCACACCACCCGAGAGAGATTGCTGCGGCAATATCATCGGTGAAGAGAATCTACCCCGAACGACATCTGACAGCAATATTCCAGCCGCACCTCTACACGCGGACTCGCGATTTTGCCGAGGGTTTTGCCGAGGCTCTGTCAGCTGCCGACCGAGTGATTCTGATACCGATTTACCCGGCTCGCGAAGAGCCAATCGAAGGCGTTTCGTCAAAATTGATTTTGGACGGAGTGACTGCAGAAAAATATCTGGTCGAAAAGAGCGAGTTGTGTGATTTGCTCGGGTCGCTGGAGAGCGACGTGGTGGGCACGTTCGGAGCAGGCGATATCGAACTTTTGTGTCAAGATGTAAATCAAGTGATTGCGAATAAATGAACAGAATGCTGAAAATAATACTTAGAGTTTTTGTGCTTGTGGCTATTGCTTCGTATCTGCTCTTTGCGGCAGGAGGTGCCGAGTCGAAGCTCAATGCCGAGATGTTGTGTCGCAACCTGAAGGTCGAAATTACCGACTCGAGTAAGGCGGGATTCGTCTCTGCAGAGATGGTGCGCCGCTGGCTGAACAACCATTCGATAACCGTAATAGGCCAACCAATGAAGAGTATCAATACGTTGGCTATTCAGCAGTCGTTGTTGTCACATACCTACGTCAGTTCGGCTGCAGTCTACAAGACTATCTCGGGCGATGTCTGCGTTGAACTCTCCCAGCGCCGACCGATGCTGAGATTTATGACCAACTCGGGGCGCAGTAGCTATCTTACCAATGACGGGTGGCTGGTGCCGACACAGTTGCAATATTCGGTAGATGTGCCGATTGTCACAGGCGATTTGAAATTGCCCTCGGATGGCGAGTGTGTTCTGCCCAGGGATAAAAAAAATATTGAAAAAAAATCGAACAAAAATTACGAGTTCTTGCATAAACTCATTAATTTTGTGGGATTCTTGGAGAGCGATTCCGACCTTAGAAAGATGTTTGTTCAGATTAATGTTACGGCAGATAATGAACTTGAATTGATACCAAGAGTCGGTAATCACGTGGTCTTGTTGGGAACAATAGATGGATATCGGGCCAAACTCGATAAATTGTCTCGTTTCTATACAGACGGGCTGGCTTTTGATGGCTGGAACAGATACAAAGTAATAAACCTGAAATACAAAAATCAGGTCATTTGCAGTAGGTAATAACTTAGAGAACAATAGGATAAAGTTTAAATAATGAACACAGGAGATTATATCATAGCCGTTGATGCTGGGACTGCCAATGTAGTCGTTTTGGCGGGTCAGCAAACCGAAGATGGACGAGTGGAACTTGTCACCGGAACCATTACCGAATCCGAAGGCCTGATGCGTGGTGATATAAAGAATATCGAGTCGAGTACAAAGGCTATAAAGGCTGCAATCGAAGATATTGAAAATGAACTCGGAGTAGAGGTGAAAGATGTGCTGGTGGGAATGTCCGGTTCAGGAATCAAGTGCTCCAAGCAGCAGAGCTACGTATTCATCGAAAACAACAGAGACGGCGAGGTGGGCGAAGTTAAGGAGTCTGACCTGCAGTCGCTCAATAAGGCAGTTAGAAATGCACAGGTGGGTGTGAGTGAAAATATAATCCATATTTCGGCTCAGAACTACACTGTCGACGGCGAACACGATATAAAGCAACCTATCGGAATGATGGGGAAAAAGGTCGAGGCTGAGTTCAACATTGTGACCAATGATAAAGATGCAGTGGTCAGAATGGAGAAGTGTCTGGCGCGTGTCGGAGTCAAACCTGTGGGGTATGTTCTCAGTGGAATTGCAGCTGCAGAAGCGGTGCTCACAGATGATGAGAAAGAGCTGGGTGTGGTTGTGATGGACATCGGCGCCGGAACTACGGATATCGCGGTCTATCACGACAATATCGTAAGATACGTAGCCGTAATCCCTATCGGTGGCGAACTGATTAACAAAGATATCTGTCAGACCGGTATTCTGAAGCGTTCGGTTGAGAGCCTGAAACTCAAGGGCGCAGCAATGTATGAAAAGGTTCAGAACGATATTATTCCTGTGATGTCGGTCGGACACTCTTCGAAGAAGGGGATTTCAAGACGCAATCTGTCGATGGTAATCGAGGCTCGATTGATGGATATTATCGAGGCTACGCTGAACGAGCTTAACAAGTCGGGCTACGCAGGCAGACTCGAGGCTGGGGTGGTAATTACCGGAGGCTCGGCCCGTTTCGATTACATAGACGAATTGTTTGCCAAGTATATGAATATGCCCGTGCGCGTAGCAACATATACGCCTAACGTTCTTCTCGGAGAGAATACTTTCTATAATGATACCTGTTATATGACTGCGATGGGTATCCTGCTCAAGGGTGCTAAAGATGGCATCAAGACCTACACCAAGTCTGTGGCAAGAGTGGTCGAGCCAGTCGAAGAGCAGGAGGATAGTGTGGCAGAGGATATCGAACAGATGGACGAGGAAGATGAAAATACTGAACAATCAGCAGAAAAAAAGGTTGAAAAAAAGGATGATCAGGAGGGTGGCAAAAACATTTTTGACAAAATAATCAATTCTATAAAAGGGTTTATGTCAAGTGCTTTTGAGGTAGTAGATGATACCCCAGATGAAGATGACGATAAAAATAAAAAGTCGTCTAATTATAAGAATTTGTAATACAGATAGTTATGAGCGATAAGTTGATAGATTTTGTAGGGGAACGTGCCTCGAACTCGATAATAATGGTGATCGGTGTAGGTGGTGGCGGTAGCAATGCGGTCAACCATATGTACTATCTCGATAAAGAAATCGGCATAGAAGATGTAAAATATATGGTCTGCAATACCGACAGTCAGGCGCTGGATAATAGTCCTGTGCAACTGAAGGTGCGACTCGGTACGGCGGGGCTCGGTGCGGGTAACGACCCGGATAAAGGTCGCGAGGCTGCGGAGATGTCACTGCAACAAATCATCGACCATATAGATTCGCACGGCATTGAAATGGTATTCGTTACAGCCGGAATGGGCGGTGGTACGGGTACCGGAGCGGCTCCCGTGATTGCAAAGGCTCTCAAGGATAATGGCATTCTTACGGTCGGAATCGTTACGATGCCACTGCGTGCCGAGGGACGCAAACGCATCACTCAAGCAGCAAAAGGCCTTGAAGAGATGAAAAATAGTGTCGATTCGCTGCTGATTATCAACAACGAAAATATTCGTGAAGTGTACGGTAATCTGGCCTACACAGAGGCGTTCGGAAAGGCCGATGACATCTTGGCTACGGCAGCACGCTCGATATCGGGTATCGTCAGCCAGCACTCATATATCAACTCCGATATGGA
>JAZOQL010000251.1:0-3784 GCA_045656065.1 Rikenellaceae bacterium
ATATTCGGTGCATACTGTGTAGTGAAGAAAAGGTTTGAGAGGGCAGTTATACCGTCACCAATGGCTGCGAATATCTGCGCTCGCTTCTCTCTCTTCCTTTCCTTTTCAAGTTCCTCTGCCGTAGGTGGGGTGTATGGATTGAGTTTCTTGAACAGTTCCTCATAACCGCCACCACCGCCACCCGAGGCAGGCGCACCTGCTCCTGATGACGGCTTACTCTTTGCTCCGGGCTGTGTTGGAGCGGTAGGAGAAGATGAAACCGGGGCGTTCTCTCCCGAATTTTGTTCTGCCCACTCCTGTGAGCCTTTCGGTGGTGTGCTGCCGCCGCTTCCTCCTGCGTTCTCTCCCGAATTTTGTTCTGCCCACTCCTGTGAGCCTTTCGGTGCGTGTCCTCCACCATCGGGAGGACTGCCGCCTAAAATTTCATCTAATGTTGCCATAGGAGAATGGATTTAGAATGCGCCTGCGATACTTGCACCTGCGTTTGCTACGCCCTGTACTGCTTGACTGATAGCCTGTGCCTTGCCCTGCTCGATAGCGTTCAACTGCTCCACATATGCGTTGTCGTTTTGCAGATAGGTTGCTTCGATGTTGTCTTTGCGTGCATCAGCATTAGCCGCAATCTGCGCAGTAGCGTCAGCAAGTGCCTCGTTGTTGGCAGCTTTCGCTGCCGCTACACTCTCATCAGTTCCACCCATCACTGCCGCCGAACCTGCTGCCGCCCGGTTGCGTTGTTTGATACTCTCTTCGGTTTGTGTCAGAATGCGTTGGGCATCGGCACGTTGAGTCGCGTCCTCATTGTACCTTTGGTCGTACCAATCTTGGTTTTTCTTTCGTTGAGCCTCAACATTCTGTTTCGCTTTTTTCATTGCCTTCGAGGCGGAGATACCCCCGAAGATAGCACCTCCTGCGCTAAGTGCTCCGCCGACAATGCTTCCAATTAAACCCATAGATTTGAATTTTGAGATGTTAAAAGTTATACGTACCCTGCAAAACTAATCACATATCTTTGGGGCATCGTTTTATCTTTTTACGCATAGGATGGCAAAAGGCAAGAAAACAGGAGGAAGACAGGCAGGTACACCAAACAAGGCTTCTGCCGCAGTACGTGGGGCAATCGCAAAGATGCTCGACGACTATTTCACGTCCGATACTTTCGTCAATGACATTGCAGAGTTAGAGCCAAAGGATAGAGTTGCGGCAATGGAGAAGTTCGCCGCTTATGTGTCGCCTAAATTACAGACAACCACACTCGATATGACTGTTGAGAACAAAAGAACTATCGAGGACAAATTGGCAGAACTCTCTGATGATGAGGAGTGATTTATCTAAAATCCTCTACTTTAGACACGGAGGTCAGCACCTCAAAGGGTTAGTAAATACAGTTTGTTTGGAGCGGTGTTCAGTAATGGACATCGCTTTTCTGTGCAGTTATAGGTTATTTCTTCGGAAGAAATGCGAATAAATGTACAAGAATACCCCATAAATGTACAAGAATGTACAGAAACAAATAATTCCTGTACAAACCACATCAAAAACGCCATAAAACAGCCCTAAAAACGCATAGACATTGGCACACAAATAGCCAATGCTACTGCCTTATTTCCGTACATTTATAACGTATAACTGCACAACAATAGGCTATAATTGTACAATAATGGCAATAAATGTACAGTTATAGGTTATTTCTTCGGATAAACTCCGTAAAAATGCAACAAAGGAAAGGAAAGTATAGTATATATATAGTAAATATATTATCTACTACTACATCTACTATATAAGGGCAAAAGAGATTTTTTTGAGATTTTTATGTAAGGGAGAGAGAAAAGAAAAGTTGCGTCAAAAGAAAAGAGAAAGCCCACAAAGAGAAAACTCCTTGCAGGCTATCATTTTCGTGGCTTCACGAAAAAGGTCAAAACCCTTTGCCTTTCTGTCGTTGATACACCACAGTTTGGTTTTTGTCGAGATTGACGATTTTGAACATCACGATTGAGCGGTCGGGAATATCCTCGGGCAACATTGTTGCGAGCCGGGCAATAACCTCGTCCACGTTGTTGAAGCCCACGTCCGTGAGTTCTGCCACGTTCTGCCCATTGTGATATGCAGCAGCGTTTACCATAAAGCGATATGACAGTCGGAAATGCGTTTCTTCCTGTTTCTGCTCTCTGGTCGATGTCTTGCCACTGAAGAATATAAAGTCAATCACTTTGTCGTTGAGTTCCCAAGCAGGGGAGTAGTCTATCTTTATGTATCCACGTGTAACCGTGTGCCCACTGCTATGGTTCATAGCAAAAGCCACGTCAGCGATTGAAGCACGCACATCATTCTGTGCCACCGTGCCCCACGTGTGACGGAATGTGTAGATAGAGTAATAATCCTCTTTCGGCAGTTCCATAGCCTTGCATATCTGCTTGATGCCGCTATTGGCATTCGCATTGAAGCTGTCCGATGTTCCCATACGTTGGTAGAAGTTGAACAGGTGTTCATCGTCCGTTGTGTCGATGTACTTGTCGAACAGGGGCTGTATGATTGCCGGAACACGCATTTCCATATATGCACCATCCGTGCGGCTCTTGCGTGTCTTCGCACGTTGGTAACGAATGATGCCATTCTCGTAGTCTTTCTTGCGGAGGTTGTACAGGTCCACTGTGTTTATACCTGCAAGGCATAGCACCATCATTGCAATGTCACGCCCGAACTCCGTCAATGGGAACTTCATCTTACTGTCGGGAATAGGGAACGAGAAGAACGCACGACACGCCTCGGGAGTAATGGCAAGTTTCTCCGCCTTGTCGGCGGCAGGTATCTCCACCTTTACCCACGGATTAGTCTTGATGCGTATAAGCCCTGTATCATAGTCGTTGTACTCCAACTGTGCTGCCTTGAACACCTGCCTCATACAGATAGGGTACATCTCCTTTGCCCTGTGCGTATTCTCCAAAGACTTTATCCACCTGTTCATCAACTGCGATGTGAAGTGTGAGAACATCACTTTGCTCGTTCCGCAGAAGCGTTCGAGGTGCTGCAACGCAAGTTGGTAGTTCTTGGCGTTACGTTCCTGTCCGTTGTCAATCATTCGGGCGATATGCACCCGGGCATACTCCGAGAAGCAAATATCATCGTTGCCACTCGTTAGGAACTCCGCAATCTCCTTTGCCGTCCAATGCTCGATGTTCTTTTTATTCAGTCGCTCGTTGAACTCCAAAATTTTCTGTGTACAATGTTGCAGGACGTATGGGTCTTTAATCTCGTTCGTCTTGGTGAGTTCCTTTTTCGTCACCATCTTGTCTGTCTTGATGAACGAGGAAGCACGCCGATGAGTTACCCGAATGTACACCGGGTAGAAACCGTCCGCTCTCGCTGTCCTCACAACCGCTTTCAATGTAGCCATATTCGTTTACTTTATCGTTAATATCTTCAAATCATCTTTCGTGTCCCCACGTGTTGAGGCTCGTTACAGCGTAAGTCATTCACGCATTGGCGACAACCTTTGTACAACACCTGTACAACACTGTTGTAAAAACCTGCTAACTATTGTACAACATTTGCGTTCATTCTGCACGTATATCGTGCAATATGCACGCGCGTTCATTATATAATATAGGCGGTAAGCCTTTGTATTAGAAAAGCCTACCGCCTAATCATTTAAGTATCAAGCATATTACTTGTTTTCTTCAACAGCAGCCTGAGCAGCAGCCAAACGTGCGATAGGCACACGGAATGGAGAACAAGATACGTAGTTCAAACCAGCCTTGTGACAGAACTTAACTGAAGAAGGTTCACC
>JAZOQL010000252.1:0-1641 GCA_045656065.1 Rikenellaceae bacterium
TGCAAAAAAACACTCGCTCGAGTACAAAGAGGACTCGATAGGAAATGTCGTAATCAGAAAAGCGGCTACTCCGGGAATGGAATCTCTGCCGACTGTTGTGTTGCAGAGCCATATGGATATGGTGTGTGAGAAGAACTCGGACGTGGAGTTCGACTTCTCAAAGGACCCGATTCAGGCCGTAGCTGAAAATGGCTGGGTACACGCCGTAGGTACTACGCTTGGTGCTGACTGTGGTATTGGTATGGCTGCTGCGTTGGCAGTGCTGGTCTCTCCCGAAGTGCGCCACGGTGCAGTTGAAGCTCTGTTTACTGTCGACGAAGAGACCGGACTCACAGGTGCAAACAACCTTGCCGAAGATATGCTGACGGGTCGCTATCTGATTAACCTCGACTCAGAAGATGATGGCGAGATATTTATCGGTTGCGCAGGCGGTGTGGATACATTGGCATATTTTGACTACACAAGCGAGCCGATGATTGCGGGCTGGAAGAGTTTTCGTATAGACATAAAGGGATTGAAGGGTGGTCACTCGGGTGATGATATCAATAAGGGATTGGCTAATTCGAATAAGTTGATGACACGTTTCTTGTGGAATGCGGTCAGAAAGTTCGGAATCCGTCTGGCTCACTTCGATGGCGGTAATCTGAGAAATGCCATTCCGCGTGAGGCCTATGCGCTGATTGCCGTAGCTCCCGAAAAGGTTCAGCCGATGGTTGAATATTTCCAGACATTTGGTCAGCAGGCAATGGACGAATTCAAATACACCGAGCCCGATATCTACCTCTCAATCAACGAAACTGAAGAGGAATTGACATCGCTGATTGATGTGGATACAACTGAGAGATTGCTCAACGCGCTCTACTCGGTTGCCAGCGGCGTGTTGGCTATGAGTCAGGCTATGCCGGGAATGGTTGAGACATCTACGAATTTGGCATCTGTTAAGATGAAAAACGATAAGATTGAGGTAGTTACAAGTCAGCGCAGTTCGGTTGAGAGTGCAAAATGGGACGCTGCCAATATGGTTGAGTCTGCATTCTTGGCTGGTGGTGCTGAAGTGAAACACTCAGACGGTTATCCGGGTTGGAATCCGAATCCGACTTCACACCTGCTCGATGTTACGAAGAAGGCTCACTCGGATTTGTTTGGCAGAGATGCTGCAGTGAAGTCTATCCACGCGGGTCTTGAGTGTGGATTGTTCCTCGAAAAGTATCCTCAACTTGAGATGGTATCTTTCGGGCCGACGCTGCGTGGTGTTCACTCGCCCGATGAGAGAATCGAAATCGAAACCGTAGACCGTTTCTGGAAATGGTTGCTCAGAACTTTGGAAACGATTTAATTTTAGATACAAATGGGTAGAATTATATCACCATCGTTGTTGTCGGCAAATTTTGGAAACTTGAACGCCGACCTCGATATGTTGAACGAAAGTGCAGCCGAATGGGTACACTTGGATATTATGGACGGCCGTTTTGTGCCGAATATTTCGTTTGGATTTCCTGTGATTAAGGCAGTCAAGGAGCGAACCAAAAAGGTTATGGACGTTCACCTGATGATTGTTGAGCCTGACCTGTATGTTGAAAAATTTCATCAGGCGGGCGCCGAAGTGCTGACCGTTCACGCTGAGGCTTGCACTCACCTGCA
>JAZOQL010000253.1:0-3664 GCA_045656065.1 Rikenellaceae bacterium
TGCGGAATTGGCTCAGTTTGAGGAGTTTTTTTCAAATTCCATCAAGGTTTCAGACCCTTATGTCAAGGGTATTTTGGCCATTGTTTTTCGCAAACGTGGCAAGCAGTTGCGCCCTCTGCTGACGCTGTTGGCCGCAGCGCTGCACGCGACTCCCACGCACAAAACACTGGTGGCAGCTACGCTGATTGGGCTGATGCACACCGCCTCGCTCGTGCACGATGACGTGATTGACGAAGCATACCACCGTCGAGGCGAATTCTCGGCTAATGCACTCTATCGCGGAAAGAAGGCTGTGCTGATTGGCGACTTCATCTTGGCGAGAATGATGAAGATTATGTCTACCGACGCGGGTCCCGAACTGTTGAAGGCTACCTCGCGCGTGGTTGAGCAGTTGTGCGAGGGGGAACTCTTACAGATGGAGCACGTCGAAATGCTCAGCAATGATATCGAATCATACGAAAGAATCATTCGCGCAAAGACCGGTGTGTTGTTGGGACTCTGCTCCGAGGCTGGCGCACTGAGCGTTGGTGCCGATGAAAAGCAGTGCGAAACGATGCGTCGATTTGGCGAACAACTCGGCGTAGCATTCCAAATCAAAGACGACCTGCTGGACTACTCAAAGACCGAGATTACGGGTAAATTTGCCTGCAACGACATTCTCGAGCAGAAGATTACGCTGCCGATGATATATCTGCTCAACAACAGTTCAGCCAGTGAACAGAAGCTCATCTTGAGATTACTGAGCCGCGTGAAACGCAAACCCGAAAATGCGCAGATACTCCGAGAGATGGTCGAGAAATCGGGCGGGCTGAACTACGCAGCCGAACGTATGGTGCAGATTCGTGACGAGGCAATGAGCCTGCTGGACGACTACCCACAATCGCCCATAAAGGCAGCCCTGACTGACTTCTCAGACTTCATTCTGTCACGAGATAAATAGCTCGCAAGAATTGTCAAGCCATTAGTTGTGGCTGATTTCTATCAGTTGATTTCTGTATGCCGAGAATATCTTCGACTTTGATACGAAGCCGATGTATTTGCTGTTTTCGTCAACTACGGGCAGATTCCACGCGTGCGAAGTCTCGAACTTATCGAGCACCGTCTGCATCGAGTCGTTTACTGCAATAATATCGGGCGGAATAGTCATATACTCGGAAATGGCATTATCATACTTATCGCGGTCAAACATATCGCGTCGAATGTCATCGAGCGTAACCACGCCCTGCAAATAACCGTCACTATCCAATACAGGGAATATATTTCGATGGCTGCGCGACACGACATTCACCATTTCGCCCAAGGTGATGCCCTGAGCCACACGCTCCATATCATTCTCAATCAATCTGCGGATATCCAGGAACAACAACACAGCCTTATCCTTATCGTGCGTAACAAGGTCGCCGTGCAGCACCAGCTTGCGGGTGTAGATTGAATACGGCTCCAGATAGTAGCTAATCAGGTACGATATTGCAGAAACCATCATCAGCGGCACAAACAGCTCGTAACTGTCCGTAACCTCGGCAATGAGGAATATCGCCGTCAGCGGAGCGTCCAATACGCCCGACATAATGCCCGCCATACCTACCAGCGCAAACGTAATGGGCGAAAGTTCCAACCCAAACAGCGTATTCATAATCAACGAGAGTGCCGCGCCTGTAAATGCACCTATGAAAAGTGACGGAGCAAACACACCCCCTACCCCACCAGAGGCATTGGTCGCCGACATTGCTATGACCTTGAAGAAAATGACCCCCACAAGATAGAGAATCAATATCCAGGTAACATCTTTATACTCATAAAAGAGCGAGTTGTCAAACACACTCGAGAGATTGCCATTGATGATATTTTGCAGATACTCGTAACCCTCGCCATAAAGCGGAGGAAACAAGAAAATCAACGAGCCAATGACTACACCACCGACAATCAGCCTAATGTATGTTTGTTTGATTTTGTGCAATTGTCGCGCCACGAACGAGTTCATCTCGGTAAAGTAGTAGGCCACAAGTCCGCAGACTACCCCCATCAGAATGAAGTATGGAATGTCGTGCAACAGGAAGTCGCTGCCCATTGTGACCGAAAATATCGGGTCGAATCCACGCAGCGCAAATACCAACGACGTAGCAGTAACGGCCGAAATCAAAAGTGGAATAATCGAACTGATTGTCAAGTCCATCATAATGATTTCTATGACGAAGGCTACGCCCGTAATCGGCGCCTTGAAAATCGCAGCACACGCAGCCGCTACACCACAACCAATCATAAGCGTAGTGTTTCGGTAGTTCATTCTGAGGAATTTTCCCACGTTAGACCCAATCGCAGCACCGGTCATAATGATTGGCGACTCAGGTCCGACAGAGCCCCCGAAACCGATAGTCGTAGCACCTGCAACGACTGACGAGTAGCAATTATGCGGTCTGATTTTTGAACCTTTACGCGAAATAGCGTATAATACCTGAGTCACACCTTCCGACAGGTCGTCTTTCACGATGTACTTGACAAACAGAACTACCAGCAACATACCCACAGTCGGGTAGACAAAATAGAAAAAACTTGCCGAATCAATGGCAAACCAGCTGGTCAAAGATGCTTTAATCAGGTGCAGCAACTGTTCGAAAGCATAAACGCCCAAACCTGTCATCAGACCTGTAACAATTGCCATTATAATCATCAACTGCTTTTCGGACAGTCGATTAGTCATACGCGTTGTGAAGCGGTATAAAACTCCAATATCCATTTCAAAAATATAATTTGGCTAATAAATGTCCGACAAAGGTACTCCTAATAATTTAATTACAAAAAGATGCTACACAAAAAAAGATGCTCGGGTTAAATCGGGCATCTTTGTTCATTTTGTATTGCAGTTTAAAACAATGGCACTCCGCCGGCGAGTTTGTCCAAATATCTCGAATTATAGCCACGTCGACCCCAGTCTTTCATTACTTCGTCGTATTTTTCGGGCTCGATTACGATTACTCGTTTGTGTGCGCGTTCTCCTCCGTTGATGTAACATTCGATTAATTTGGTCTTCTTCGGAGCTACCGTAACAACATATTCTCCTTTTTTGTTATCTTCCTTCGAAGCCTTTCCGTAACCCAAAACTTTAATACTTCTTACCCGTTGCCTGTTAAACAAAAATTTGATTCGGGTGGAATCGCCTCGGGCTATCACCCGATGTTCGATTACAGTTAATAGGTTAACGTCAGGACTCCATTTTTCCCTATCAAACTTCTCTGTCTCCATCTGAAGTCTGGCTTTAGTGTCAAAAACATTTGCCATTTCAACTTCTTTTCCAGAAATTTTCCCCAATTGTTCACTCAATCTTTCGGGTGCATATACCCAAAGACCTTCGGGAACGCCGCCAGCAAGACTATTCAAGTGTCGACGAAAATTTGCAATCTGCTGAATTTGCGGTATTGTGTGATCTCCATTTCGTGCATACCACATCTTAATTACAGCATCGTGAAATTCATCAATACCGCCTTCTACGACAATTACACGGCGATTGGCTATTCCCTCAAGGACTACGATTGAATCATTAGCGGTTTTTACGTGGATATTTGTTTTGAACAACGTTGTCTGTTCGGGAGAAAGCGTTACATCAAATATTCCCTTTTCAATATCTTTGGGTGTAGTTTCTCCAACGCCTTCAACCTCGATATGCGCG